>DASUXE010000285.1:0-3847 GCA_036378075.1 Gammaproteobacteria bacterium | reverse complement strand
TCGAGAATGTGCATCTGGGACTGATATTGCTGAATGCCGTCGCAGCATTGGTGCTGCTGGTGGTGATCGGTTACAACCTGTTCCGGCTGATTCGCCAATACCGCCGCAATGTGACCGGCTCGCGGCTCACCACACGGCTGGTTGTGATGTTCGTGGTGCTGGCAATTGCCCCGGTGTTGCTGGTGTATGGATTCTCGATCCAGTTCATCAACCGCGGCATCGATTCATGGTTCGACGTGCGTGTTGAACGCGCGCTCTCGGATGCCATCGAATTGTCCCGTACCGCGCTGCAGACCCGGGTTCACGACCTGCTCGGCCGCACCCAGCATCTTTCTGATCTGATCTCGACCACCGGCAAACGTGAACTGCCGGTGCAACTGGACGCCTTGCGCCGGCAGAGCGGCGCCACGGAACTGACATTGCTGAGCGGCCTCGACGGGCACATCATCGCCTCCAGCACCGCGCAGGCCGCAACCCTGATTCCGGATCTGCCGAGCCAGGAAGTGTTGATGCAGGTGCGGTCCGGCAACGTCTACGTCGGACTCGATCCGGTAGGCGACAACGGCCTGCATATCCGCGCCGTGGTACCGGTTGCTGCCGGCGGTCTGTGGTGGCGCCCCGAGATCCTGCAGGCGATGTACCCCGTCGCTGACGAACAGAGCGGACTCGCCAACCGGGTGCAGAATGCCTATTCGCATTACCGGGAATTGACGGTGCTGCGCACACCGCTGAAATACAGTTTCATGGGCACGCTGTCGCTGGTATTGCTGTTGTCGATCCTGATGGCGGTGTGGATTGCATTCGTCGCGGCTCGCAAACTGGTGGAGCCGATCCAGAATCTGGTGGAGGGCACGCGCGCGGTGGCGCGCGGCGATTTCACTACACGTTTGCCGATGCCGTCGCGCGATGAAGTCGGCTATCTGGTGTCGTCGTTCAACGAAATGACACAGCGGCTGGCGGAAGCCAACGATGCCGCGCGCCGCAGCAGGCAACAGGTCGAGAACGAACGCAGTTATCTTGGCGCGATCCTGGGGCGTTTGTCGTCGGGAGTGATCTCGTTCAACGCCGCACTGGTATTGAAGACCGCCAACCCGGCAGCAGGCGAGATTCTGGGCGCGGATCTGCATCGGCATCTGGGCAAATCACTGGCGCCGCTGGCCACCGAGCCGTCCTTGCTCGGGCAGTTCGTGGCGGCCTGCCGCGGGCATCTTGAAGCCGAACAACGTGAATGGCGCGAAGAGATGGTGCTGCATGGCGACAGCGGACGCCGTATTCTCATGGTGAGCTGCACGGCTCTGCCGAGTGCCGGTGAAGCGCCGCCGGGACATGTCATGGTGTTCGATGACCTCACCGCGCTGATCGGGGCGCAACGCGACGCGGCCTGGGGTGAAGTGGCGCGGCGCCTGGCGCACGAGATCAAGAATCCGCTGACACCGATTCAGCTCGCGGCGGAACGGGTGCGGCGGCGTTATCTCGGCATGCTCAAAGGTGAGGATGCGGAAGTCCTGGATCGCTCGACCCACACCATCGTGCAACAGGTGGAGGCGCTGAAATCGATGGTCAACGATTTCAGCGAGTATGCGCGTTCGCCGCAACTCGAATTTGTGCCGCTCGATCTGAATGCGCTGGTGCGTGAAGTGGTCGAGTTGTACCGCAGCCGCGAAGTTGGCATGAAGATTGATCTCAAACTTGATGCGGATCTGCCGAAACTGCACGCCGATTCGGGACGCATGCGGCAGATGCTGCACAATCTGATCAAGAATGCGCTGGAAGCGCTCGAGGGCCGTGAGCAACCCTGGGTGCGGATCACGACGCATCACTTCCGTCGCGGCCGCGAGGATATGGCGGAAATTGTTGTTGAAGACAATGGCCCGGGCTTCAATGCCGAGATTTTGGGGAAAGCGTTCGAACCGTATGTCACCAGCAAACCGAAGGGTACCGGTCTGGGGCTGGCGATCGTGAAGAAACTTGCCGAAGAACATGGTGGCAGTATTCGCGCCCAGAATGCGCCCGGGGGCGGCGCGCAACTCGTCATACGTTTGCCGATTAATGAAGATGCACGCAGCAGCGCCTTGCTGGGCTGGCGTTCCAATGGCAGGAGGGAGGTGTCATGAGGTCGTCACAGATACTGGTGGTGGATGATGAAGCCGATATCCGCGGGATGGTGCAGGAAATCCTTACCGAGGAAGGCTACAAGGTGAATGTTGCCGGCAATGCCGCGGAAGCGCGCGACGCACGCGCCCGGTCGGAACCCGATCTGGTATTGCTGGATATCTGGATGCCGGACACGGACGGCATCAGCCTGCTCAAGGAATGGACCCGCGATGGCGCATTGTCGTTTCCGGTGGTGATGATGTCCGGGCATGGCACCGTGGACACCGCGATCGAGGCAACCAAGCTCGGCGCGCTGGATTTTGTCGAAAAGCCGTTGTCGCTGGCCAAGTTGCTGCGCACTGTCGAGCATGCCATCGAAACCGGACGCAAGGCACGCGAGCAGCGCAGCCCGCGTGGTAGCGCGATGCTGTTTGAGCCAATCGGAAAAAGCCGGCAGATACAGGGCTTGCGCGATCAATGCCGCCGCATTGCGCAATTCAATGCCGCGGTGATGCTGGTGGGCGAACCGGGCAGCGGCCGCAAGATGCTGGCACGTTACATTCACGGTTTGAGTCCGCGTGGCGCCGGACCCTTTGTCGAGGTGGCGCTGGCCGGCCTGGATCCGCGCGACGCTGCAGGCCGTTTGTTCGGGCGGGAACAGAACGGACGGATTGAGCCGGGCTTGTTCGACCAAGCGCGGGAAGGCAGCCTGTTTTTGAACGAACTCACCGACATGCAGCCGGAAGTACAGCAACTGTTGCTGAGCGTCCTCGACCAGGGACGCTATATCCGGATCGGTGGGCAGTCCGCGCAAACCCTCGACGTACGTTTCATGGCGGCGGCGCTGCCGGAGATCGAATCACATCTCGCCGATGGGCGTTTTCGCCGCGATCTGTACCTGCTTCTGGACGGTGTCGCGGTACGGGTGCCGCCGTTGCGCGATTATCGCGAGGACGTGCCGGAACTGTTGCGCTACTACACCGACGTAATGGTCGATATCCAGAATCTGAAATACCGGCGTTTCAGTGTTGCCGCGCAGAATCGGCTGCGCAATTACCCATGGCCCGGCAACGTGCGTGAACTCAAGAACATGATTCAGCGGTTCCTGATGCTGAATCAGGATACCGAGATATCGCTGGAAGAAGTTGAACGCGAATTGCAGCCGTTCAGTTCAGGCGAACCCCTTGTCAAGCAGGATCTGCTGGCGATGCCGTTGCGCGAGGCGCGCGAGCATTTCGAGAAAGCCTATCTGGAACAGCAGCTGCAGTTGTGCGGCGGCAAGGTCGGTAAACTGGCCGAACGGGTCGGCATGGAACGTACCCACCTGTACCGCAAACTCAATTCGCTGGGCATTGATTTCCGTTCGCTGGGCGGGGATGACGCGGAAGAGTGATTGTCAGTTGGTCTTGATGACCAGCGGTTCAATATGATTCTTTGCCAGTTTGGAGCGCAGGCTGTTGAGTGACTTCAGGTCGTGAATCGGACCGATGCGGACCCGGTTCCAGGTGCTGCCGTCGGAAACCTTGACTGCCTGGATATTTGATTCGATTCCCAGCAACGCCAGATTGGCTTTCAGTTTGTCGGCTTCTGTGAAACTCTGGAATGAACCCACCTGGAGTATGTAGGTTCCCGGCTGATCAACCGGGCCGGCCATGTCGCCGGAACGGGTTTCCTTGTCCTGGCTGGGTCTCACCCCCTGAAATGACGGCAGCAACTTGTAGAAGTCGAAGTGCGGCGGCGCATCGGCGGTACT
>DASUXE010000284.1:0-2876 GCA_036378075.1 Gammaproteobacteria bacterium | reverse complement strand
GCCTACCGCCGCATCAACCAGCTCGGTATGCAGTTGCTGAATCGCGACGGACTGCTGATTTCCTGCTCCTGTTCACATCATATGCCGGCCGCGGAGTTGCTGGCGGCGATTCAGAGCGGGGTGCGGCACCTGGATCGCGACGCACAGGTGCTGGAGCAGGGCGGGCAGGCGGCCGATCACCCGGTTCATCCGGCGATTCCGGAAACGGCCTATCTCAAGGCGTTCTATGTCAGGGTGATCGCCGGCTGAGACACTGAAAGTGATGGCGAAAAAATAGCCACAGCATTCAAGCTCGCGGATCCTCAGGTAAAATGCCGGCCATGCTTACCTATCCCGATTTCAATCCGGTTGCGCTCAGCCTCGGCCCGCTCAAGATCCACTGGTACGGCATTACCTACCTGGTCGGGTTTCTGGGCGCCTACAGCCTGTTGCTGCTGCGCGTCAGAAAAGCCAGCAGCGGCTGGACCAAGGACCAGGTCGCCGATCTGCTGTTCTATGTGGCGCTTGGCGTGGTGCTCGGCGGGCGCATCGGCTACACGCTGTTCTATGCCTATGACGATGCTGGCCACTGGCTGGAATGGCAGGATCCGCTGTACCTGTTCAAGGTCTGGCAGGGCGGCATGTCGTTTCACGGCGGGCTGCTGGGCGTGTTGCTGGTGATCTGGTTCTTCGCACGCCGCCATCACAAGCGCTACTTCGACGTAGTGGATTTTACCGCGGTGGTCGTTCCAGTCGGACTCGGCGCTGGCCGCATCGGCAATTTCATCAACGGCGAGTTGTGGGGCAAGGTGTCCGATCTGCCCTGGGCGATGCGCATTCCCTGCCTGAACAGCCGTTTCTCCGGTGGCGAGTATTGCCAGAACGCGCTCGGCGGTTACAGTCTGCCGCGCCTGCCCACCCAGTTGTATGAATTCGCACTGGAAGGCGTGGTGTTGTTCGCCGTGCTGTGGATCTATTCCATGAAGCCGCGTCCGCGCATGGCGGTCGCCGGTCTGTTCGGATTGCTTTACGGCTGCTTCCGTTTCCTGGTCGAATTCTGGCGGCTGCCGGATCCACAGCTCGGCTATCTTGCCTTCGGCTGGGTCACCATGGGCCAGGTGTTGTCGCTGCCGCTGATCGTGGCCGGCATCGTGCTGCTGGTGATGGCGTACCGGCGCAAGGAATTTGCAGGAAGCGTCTGATGCGCCAGTACCTGGATCTGATGCGGCATGTGCGCGATCACGGGGTCCGCAAGGACGATCGTACCGGTACCGGCACGCTGTCGGTGTTCGGCTACCAGATGCGCTTTGATCTGGCGGAGGGATTTCCCGCTGTCACCACCAAGAAGCTGCATTTCCGCTCGATTATCCACGAATTGTTGTGGTTCCTGCGCGGCGAGACCAATGTCCGCTACTTGCATGAACACAATGTCTCGATCTGGGACGAGTGGGCCGATGGAAGCGGCGATCTGGGACCGGTATATGGCTATCAATGGCGCAGCTGGCCGACACCGGACGGTGGCCACATCGACCAGATCAGCCGCTTGCTGGAACAGCTGAAGAACAATCCCGATTCGCGTCGCATGATCGTCAGCGCCTGGAATGTGGCGGATCTGGATCGCATGGCGTTGCAGCCGTGCCACGCCTTTTTCCAGTTCTATGTCGCCGACGGCCGTCTTTCCTGCCAGCTTTATCAGCGCAGTGCCGATATTTTTCTCGGCGTGCCGTTCAACATCTGTTCGTATGCGCTGCTGACGCACATGATTGCCCAGCAGACGGGTCTGATGGCCGGCGATTTCATCTGGACTGGCGGTGATTGCCATCTGTATCTGAACCACATGAATCAGGTAGAGGAGCAGCTGGCACGCAAGCCTTACCCATTGCCGAAACTGGTGATCAAACGCAAACCGGACTCACTGTTTGATTACCGGTTTGAGGATTTCGAGATCGTCGGGTATGAGTCCCATCCGGCCATCAAGGCCCCCGTGGCCGTATGACCTTGCATGAATGATATAAGCTGGCACGATTTCGAGCAGGTCGAACTGCGGGCCGGTACTGTGCTCACGGCCGAAGTGTTTCCGGAAGCGCGCAAGCCGGCCTACAAACTGACGGTGGATTTCGGTCCCGAAATCGGCATCAGGAAATCGTCGGTTCAGATCACCGTGCATTACAAACCTGAAGAATTGATTGGCCGGCAGGTGCTGGGCGTTGTCAATTTCCCGCCCAAACGCATCGGACCGTTCCTGTCCGAATGCCTGATCTGCGGCTTTTATCGTGAAGATGGCAGCGTGATTCTGGCGGTGCCCGATAAAGCAGTTCCAGACGGAGCGAAGTTAGGCTGATGTTGTCATTGATCGTCGCCGCCGGCGAAAACAACGAGATCGGCAAGGCCGGCAGGATGCCGTGGCATCTGCCGGCGGACCTGCGGCATTTCAAGACCGTTACGCTGGGCAAGCCCGTTATCATGGGCCGGCGCACATTCGAGTCCATCGGCAAGCCGTTGCCGGGGCGCCGCAACATAGTGGTGACGCGGGACAGTGGCTGGCGGGTTGACGGTTGCGACGTCGCACACTCCTTGCCCGAGGCATTGGTGATGGCGGCGGGTGAACCGGAGATCATGCTGATCGGCGGCGGGCAGTTGTATCGCGAAGCGTTGCCGCGTGCCCAGCGCATCTATCTGACGCGGGTGCACGGGGCGTTCGATGCCGATACGTTTTTTCCGTCGTTGGACATGAATCAGTGGCGGGAAACAGTGCGTGAAACACATCCGGCAGACGCGGCAAATCCCCATACCTGTTCGTTTCTGGTGCTGGAACGCAAGGCGCCGCACAATCTGACCTGAACAAGCAGGTTCACAAAACCAGACGGCCGCATGTGCGGGCAACCGCCCAAGCGGCC
>DASUXE010000283.1:0-3795 GCA_036378075.1 Gammaproteobacteria bacterium | reverse complement strand
CGCCACCGCATGGTCCAAGCGAGAGGGACCACTTCGATGGCGCAACCAAACAACCAGAAGGGGAAATGCCGTGGTCCACGTGAAAAAGGGAGTTGCTTTTGCAGTGGGTGCGCTGATCTTCTCTGCGGCGCAGGCGCAACTTGCGGTGCAGGACTGCACAGGGTGTTCGACGGCGCAAATTGAAGCAAAGGCCGTAAATTGTGGCCAAGGCTACACATACATCAGCGACTTCGCCTCGCAAAATCTGTACAAAGTATGTTTCACGTGGGATGTCAATGATGAATACCGTCCCCCCAAGCGCGAAAAGGCCTATGAGTGGGCGCAACCCGAATCTTCATACCTGAAGACCTTCCAGGCCTACGAAGGCGTCTGGCTTAATAACGGCCACCACATGGCCGTGGATGCGACGGCCTACATACACGTGGATCTCAAGCCCAAGGTTAGCGTGGGCGGTGATAATGGCTATCTGAACGCGTATGACACTGTCCGGGCGCCCGCCAACAGCCAGCAAGTCCTCGATTGGCTGGATAGCACCAATTTCACCACGCAGAACGTCTCTGGTGCACCGCTGCCCTCCCCAACATCGCCAGCACTGGAGTCCGTCCTTGTCAATTGGATGAACTCGGTCAAGACATCACTGCTCAGCTTCCAGATGACGATCAACATCACGGTCGTCTTCAACGACGGCAGCAAGCGAACTTACACTATTGCGCCGAGCGGACAATGGACCACGGTGCCCAACACGGCCCAGGATTCCCATGGCAACCCCATCCCTGAAACGAGTAATGCGGTGGCTGGAAATGGCAGTAGTGTGACTTATGGGTTCGGCGGCGCAGGGGCTAATTACGACCAGAATAATCTGGGTACGCTGATCGATCTTTACAACATCCCGGTGATTTACAACCCGAACACATCGAACGTCGTCTGCACATGGAATGCAAGCACGAACACGATCCACTGCATATTGCCGAAGTGAGCACAAATAGGTAGTTGCCGCCCACAAGCAACAACGCATCGCAATCGCAGCAATTGATTGCGATGCGTACTTTCGATTGCTGCTGGAGCCACCCACACGACGACATCAGCGCTCCCGGAGCAAACGCAAAGGTCGCGTCGTCACTCTCATCGCGGTGGGCATGCTGGCTAGCCAAGCGCACGCGCGCATGATTACAAGATTGCCCTGCATGTTCACAAGCACAGTTGGAGGCACTCGCCGGGCCGTGCGCCCAAGGTTACGGCTATATAGCCAACTTCACGGCCGGGAAGTTCCGTTTGCTTTACGTTGAGGGATGGCAAGAAGGTGTTCGACTGGCAAAAGCCGGAACCGCAGTGTCAGCACGAGTTCGACCTGTACGACAACGTCTACAAACTCGATGGCCATCATCAGTACATCAATGCGCGCGTTCGCGTTGATATACCCCACGGTCAACGGGACGTTGTATCGCCCGACAGCAGTGGCGTCCATTGAGTCCCGTCAAGAGCGCAGCCCGACTCCGCGATGCAACAGCGTCAACGCGATCGCGCCCAGCACCGCCACGAAAGCGCACATCACCACGTAGGCGATCCACAGCGGCACGTCGCCGACGCCGAGGATGCCGTAGCGGAACGCGTTGACCATGTACAGGATCGGGTTCACCAGCGAGATCGCGTGCCAGGGCTCGCCCAGCATGTTCACCGAATAGAACACGCCGCCGAGGTAAGTCAGCGGCGTCAGCACGAAGGTCGGCACGATCGCGATGTCGTCGAACTTCTTGGCGAACATCGCGTTGATGAAGCCGGCCAGCGAGAAGATGGTCGCGCCCAGCAGCACGGTGGTGACCGCCACCAGCGGATGCGCCAGTTTCAGGGAGGTGAACAGCAATGCGATGCCGAGCACGATCGCGCCCACCAGCAGGCCGCGCAGAACCGCACCTGCAACGTAGCCGGTCAGCACCACCCAGCTCGGCATTGGCGAGGCCAGCAGCTCCTCGACGTAGCGGCCGAACTTGGAACCGAAGAAGCTCGAGGTGATGTTGGAATAGCAGTTGTTGATGATGCTCATCATCACCAGGCCCGGCACGATGTACTGCATGTAGGTGAAGCCGTGCATCGTGCCGATCCGCTTGCCGATCAGCGTGCCGAAGATCACGAAGTACAGCGTCATCGTGATCGCCGGCGGGATCAGTGTCTGGGTCCAGATCCGCAGCATGCGCCGCACTTCGCGGCGGGTGATGGTGTAGAGCGCAACGGCATTCGCGCGCGCGACGGAAAACTCGCGGGCGCCGACATTGATCGAGGCATCGGTGTGCATGTCGTTCATGCCGCGGCCTTGGAGTTGCCTTCCACCAGGCGCACGAACAGTTCCTCCAGCCGGTTGGTCTTGTTGCGCATGGATGTGACGGTGATGCCGTGCGCGGAGAGCATCGCGAACAGCGAGTTCAGGTCCTGCTGCTTGGACATCTCCGCTTCCAGCGTGTGGCCGTCCACGCAGGTGAGTTTCACGCCCGGCACCTCGGGCAGCGAATCGCAATCGCCGCGGACGTCGAGCACGAAGGTTTCCACGTCCAGCTTGCCGAGCAGGGTGCGCATCGCGCAATTCTCGACGATGGTGCCGTGGTCAATGATGGCGATGTTGCGGCATAGCTGCTCGGCTTCCTCCAGGTAGTGCGTGGTGAGGATCACCGTGGTGCCGGCGCGGTTGATGCCGGTGATGAAGTGCCACATCGAGCGGCGGATCTCGATGTCCACGCCGGCGGTGGGCTCGTCCAGGATCAGCAGGCGCGGCTCGTTCATCATCGCGCGCGCGATCATCAGCCGCCGCTTCATGCCGCCGGACATCATGCGCGTGGCCTGGTGCGCCTTGTCCCAGATGCGCAGCTCCTTCAGGTATTTTTCCGCGCGCTTGATTGCGATTGCGCGCGGAATGCCGTAGAAGCCGGCCACGTTCACGCAGATCTCGAACGGCGTCTCGAACTGGTTGAAGTTGATTTCCTGCGGCACCAGCCCGATCTGGCGCATCACGCCGCCGCGGTCATCGTGGATGGAGATGCCGAACACGCGCGCATCGCCCGAGGTCGGGTTCACCAGCGAGGACAAAATGCCGATCAGGGTGGACTTGCCGGCACCGTTGGGTCCGAGCAGCGCGAAAAAATCACCGGGCATCACGCGCAGGCTGACACCCTTCAGCGCCTGCACGCCGTTGGAGTACGTCTTGCGAAGATCTATGGTTTCGAGCGCGGGGGTGTCGCGCGAGACTGCGGGAGCGGACATAAGCGGCTAGTATATCGGGCTTTACCCTCGCTTCCTGACGACTGTGGCGGAACATTTTCAACTGAAGCTTGAAGACAGTTTCATGCTGGCACCCAGCGTGCGCCACATGGCGTTCGCGCGCGCCGACAGCGCGCCGTTCGCGTTCGTGCCCGGGCAGTTCATCCAGGTGCATTTCAACTATCCCGACGGCAAGCCGACCAAACGCAGTTATTCGGTCGGCACGGTCGGCGCGGGTGCCGGCCCGGTGCAGCGGCTGGAGATCGCGGTGTCCTACGTGCAGGGCGGCGCCGCCACCGAGTTGCTGGGCAATCTGCAGCAAGGCGGCGAGGTCGAGGCCAGCGGCCCGTACGGCCGTTTCTGCCTGGACGACAAGGACGCCAACCAGCGCTACTTCCTGATCGCCACCGGCACCGGCGTCACCCCCTATCGGGCCATGCTGCCGCGAATCGAGAAATTGATCGAACAGCGCGGCTGCAAGTTCGTGCTGCTGTACGGCGCACGCAACGAAGAGGAACTGCTCTACGGCGAGGAGTTCGACGCTTTCGC
>DASUXE010000282.1:0-2596 GCA_036378075.1 Gammaproteobacteria bacterium | reverse complement strand
CCAGGTCCGGGGTGACTTCTTCACAACCCGGCAGCGCGGTTACTGCGTCGAGATTCGCCAACTCATTGATTACAAACTGCATATCCCGCAAAGGGGCTGTATAGCCTGCCACGTGTGAAACTCCTCTGGATTCAGGGCGCGACGCCGCCGCGATGACATAAAGGCAAGACCGTCATTTTCCGGGAAATGCGCCTGCGGGGAAAGCCCGCCCGGCTCTTCTGACCTGGATCAGGGTGCGGTAGCGCTGTCAGGACCTATGCTCAAGTAGAGCCTGAGGCACCCGGAGAGGCTAGATGCCGGTCCAGAACGTCGAAATTGCCGAGTTGTTCAACCGCCTCGCGGATCTGCTTGAAATCGAGGACGCCAACCCGTTCAGGGTGCGTGCCTATCGCAATGCCGCGCGGGTGGTCTCGGGCTCTTCCCGCAGCATGGCGGACCTGATCGCCGAAGGCCGCGATCTCGACGAACTGCCCGGGATCGGCAAGGACCTCGCCGCCAAAATCGCAACCATCGTCAACACCGGCCGGCTGCCGCAGCTGGAACAGATCGAAACGCGCACCCCGCGCGCCCTGAGTCAGCTGATGCAATTGCCCGGCCTCGGGCCCAAGCGCGTCAAACTGCTGTATCGCGAACTCAACATCCGCAGCCCGGAAGATCTGACGCGTGCGGTGCGCAGCGGCAGGCTCGCCACCCTGCCGGGATTCGGGCCAAAAATTGTGGCGCGCATCGCAGCCGCACTCGAACAGGCACCGGTTGCGTCACAACGTCTGCGGCTCGATGCCGCAGAACAGATTGCGAAGGGTCTGGTGAACTATCTGCAGCGCATTTCCGGAGTCAAAAGCGTGGAGGTGGCCGGCAGTTTCCGGCGGCGCCGCGATACCGTCGGTGATCTCGACATTCTGGTGACGTGCCGCGCAAACACGCCGGTCATGCAACGTTTCGTGAAATACGACGCGGTCGCCGAAATCATCTCGCAGGGAACCACCCGTTCGAGCGTACGGCTGCGCTCCGGAGTGCAAGTGGATCTGCGCGTGGTGCCGGCGGTCAGCCGCGGCGCGGCGCTCTACTATTTCACCGGTTCCAAAGCGCACAACATTGCGGTACGCAAAATCGCCGTGCAGGCCGGACTCAAGATCAACGAATACGGTGTGTTTCGCGGTGACCAGCGCATCGCCGGACGCACCGAACAGGACGTATTCGCCGCCGTCAATCTGCCCTGGATCGAACCGGAACTGCGTGAGAACCGCGGTGAAATCGAAGCTGCACAACACGGCACGCTACCGAAACTGATCACATTGTCAGATATCCGCGGCGACCTGCATTGCCATACCCGGGAAACAGACGGCGAGGATACCCTGCAGGACATGGCACGTGCCGCGCAGGCGCACGATTATGCCTATCTCGCGATTACCGATCATTCGCGCCGGGTCAGTGTTGCGCATGGCATGGACAGCAAACGGCTGATGGCGCAAATCCGGGCCATCGACAAACTGAATGCCGGTCTGGAAAATTTCCGGCTGCTGAAATCCGTTGAAGTGGACATTCTCGAAGACGGCCGCCTTGACATGCCGGACCGGATATTGAAACAGCTCGATCTGGTTGTCGGTGCCGTCCACTACAAGCTGGACCTGCCACGCAGCAAACAAATGTCCCGTTTGCTGCGCGCCATGGACAACCGTTATCTGAGCATCCTTGCACACCCCACCGGCCGACTGATCAACTCCCGTGCGCCCATGGACCTGGACATGGAAAAACTTCTGCTGGCCGCGCGGGAACAGGAATGCGCAATGGAAATCAACGCGCAACCCGAACGGCTTGATCTGGACGACATTCACTGCAAACTTGCGCGCGACACCGGCGTCAAGCTGGTGATTTCCAGTGATGCGCACAGCAGTCATGGTCTGGACGGAATCCGCTTCGGCGTGGATCAGGCGCGGCGCGGCTGGCTGAATGCGTCGCAGGTATTGAATACCCTGCCCGTTGATAAACTGTTGGCGGCGTTGCGACGTTAACTGTCGGCGGATTTGGCGGCGGTATCCATCAGCTGATGAAACAGGCTCGATTCGCGCTTGTAGAACCCCTGGGTATGGAACGAATCCGCAAACCGGAAATGCTCGTAGTCCAGGTGATGGCACATTTCGTGCAGAAAAGTCCGCAGGAAACTCTTGAATGCGACCACCTGCTTGCGCTGTGCGGTGCGCATCCAGAGCGTGATTTTCGCTACCTTGAGGCGGCCTTCCACACCTTCGTAGAGACCGTGCAGTTCGCCGTAATCGTTGGACGGGCGCTTTGACAGGATCTTGATGTTGACCGGTGGCGTGCCGAAGCGCTGCACCATGCCACTGGCAAGCGCATTGCAGATCGCTTCTACCTGCGCACGCTTGTCGGCCAGCAGGGCCTCGGCAAGCTGCGCGGTAAGCGGACGCAACGGCGCCGGGTCCGGCAACAGGATCTGCTCCACCTTGTCGCTGGCCAGATAGATGCGCTTGTTGGCTGCGCTTAAGCGGTTGTAATAGTTAAAGACCATCAGTCTCCGGCAATGGTCATCTCGCCGACCAATATCGAACCGGTACGAATCCCGCCACGCAGATCGACA
>DASUXE010000281.1:0-5090 GCA_036378075.1 Gammaproteobacteria bacterium | reverse complement strand
CAACACGTCAAGGACATGAATGCTGCCGTGCAGACGGCTGCGCGCATCGCCCAGCCGGGCGATCGCGTGCTGCTGTCGCCGGCCTGCTCGAGTCTCGACATGTTCGAGAATTTTGAACATCGCGGTCGCGTATTCGCGCAGGCAGCCAGGAGGCTCGCGGATGGCTGACATGAAGCCAGTCGCCGGTGTCAGTGCGCCGCCCGGGCCGGATCGGGTGTTGCTTACGCTGGCGGCCGTGATCCTGATGTTGGGTCTGGTGATGGTGGCCTCGGCATCGATTTCGCTTGCCGACAAGGCAACCGGTAATCCGTTCTATTACCTCGAGCGGCAGGTGCTGTATTCAATCGTGGGGATTGGCGGCGCCTTGCTCGCGTACTACACGCCGCTGAGTCTGTGGCGCCGAACCGGTTTCCTGCTGCTGGTGTTTGCGTTCGCCTTGCTGGCGGTGGTGCTGGTGCCCGGAATCGGACGGCACGTGAACGGCAGTATCCGCTGGGTGGTGCTGGGGCCGGTCCGGTTGCAGGTGTCCGAACCGGCACGCCTGATGATTCTGATGTATGTCGCCGGTTACATCGTGCGCCGTCAGGAAGAATTGCTGAATGGTTTCACCGGCGTGCTGAAACCGATGTTGCTGCTGGGTGCCGCCTTGCTGCTGTTGCTGGCGGAACCGGATTTCGGTGCCGCCATGGTATTGATCGCCTCTGCCATGGGCATGTTGTTCTTCGGCGGCGCGCGGTTGCGTGACTTTGCGGTGTTCGCGGTCATCGGCGCCGTGGGGTTTGTGCTGCTGACGGTGACATCGCCGTATCGTCTGGAACGTCTGACCGGCTTTCTCAATCCGTGGAGCCATCCGTTCGACAGCGGCTTTCAGCTGACGCAATCGCTGATCGCGATCGGCCGCGGCCAGTTCTTCGGCGTGGGTCTGGGCGAGAGTGTGCAGAAGCTGTTTTATCTGCCGGAAGCGCACACCGATTTTCTGTTCGCGGTGCTGGCAGAGGAGTTCGGCCTGTTCGGCTCGTTGCTGGTAATCGGCCTGTATCTGGCGTTCACCTGGCGGGCAATGGTGATCGCGCGCCGCGCCGCGGCACGTCAGCACATGTTTGCCGCCTATCTCGCATTCGGACTGGGCGTGTGGATCGGACTGCAGGCCTTTATCAACATCGGCGTCAACATGGGCCTGTTACCGACCAAGGGCCTGACACTGCCGTTGATGAGTTATGGCGGCAGCAGCCTGATCGTGATGTGCACCGCGGTCGGTCTGATCCTGCGCGTGGATCGTGAGACGCGCACCGGCCGCAACTGGCTGGACAAGGAGGTGGGCGCATGAGCGGTCCATCGTCAGTGGTAATCATGGCCGGTGGCACGGGCGGCCATATCTTCCCGGCACTCGCGGTTGCGGACGTGTTGCGCGGTCGTGGTCATGCTGTTACCTGGATCGGTACGCGTCAGGGACTCGAAGCAAAACTGGTGCCGGATGCCGGTATTCCGATCGAATGGATCGACGTGGGTGGCGTGCGCGGCAAGGGAATGGCAGCCGTGCTCAAGGCACCTTTCGTATTACTGCGTGCCTTGACACAAGCGCTGCGTATTCTGCGGCGCGTGAAACCCGTTGCGGCACTCGGCATGGGCGGCTTCGCAAGCGGACCGGGGGGCATCGCGGCGCGCTTGAGCGGTTGCCCATTGATACTGCACGAACAGAATGCGATCCCGGGTTTCACCAATCGCATGTTGAGCCATGTTGCAAATTGCACCCTGGAAGGGTTCCCCGGCAGCTTCCCGGCGTCGATACATGCCGAATACGTTGGTAACCCGGTGCGCGCGGCAATTTCCGCCTTGCCGTCGCCGGCCGAGCGCTTTGCCAACCGTACGGGTGTAGCACGTCTGTTGGTGATGGGCGGCAGTCAGGGCGCGCGGGTGTTGAATGAAACATTGCCGCTGGCGATTGCACGCCTGGACGCAGCACTGCGTCCGGAAGTCTGGCACCAGACCGGCGCGCGCGATCTCGACACCGTGACCGCGGTGTACCGTGAACATGACGTACCGGCACGCGTCATGGCGTTTATTGATGACATGGCGCAAGCGTATGCGTGGGCCGATCTCGCGGTATGTCGTGCGGGTGCATTGACCATCGCGGAACTCGCCGCCGCCGGACTGGGCGCGGTGCTGGTGCCGTTCGCAGCCGCAGTCGATGACCACCAGACGCGCAATGCCGGTTTCCTGACCCGGTCCGGCGCCGCCGAGCGGTTGGCACAAGACAAATTGTCGCCTGAAGCGCTGGCGGTGCTGCTGCAACAACTGCTTGGCGACCGCGTCCGCCTGCTGAGCATGGCGATGCGTGCGCGCACCTTGTCGCGCAGCAACGCGGCCGAGCGGGTCGCCGATGCGTGCTTGCGGCTGGGAGGTGTGGCGTGAGCAACCTGATGCGCCGCATTCGTCACATCCATTTCGTCGGTATCGGCGGAGTCGGCATGAGCGGCATTGCCGAAGTACTGCTCAATCTGGGCTACCAGGTCAGCGGTTCGGACCTCAAGCAGAATGCCACCACCCGGCGGCTGGCCGAGCTCGGTGCGGGATTGATGCTGGGGCACGCGGCGGAACACGTGGCGGGCGCCGATGTGATTGTGATTTCGAGTGCGGTTACTGCGGATAACCCGGAAGTGGCTGCTGCACGTGCGCGGAGGATTCCGGTGGTGCGGCGTGCCGAGATGCTGGCCGAGCTGATGCGGTTTCGTTCGGGTATTGCGATTGCCGGTACTCACGGTAAGACCACCACCACCAGTCTGGTCGCAAGCGTGTTGTCGGAGGGCGGGCTGGATCCCACGTTCGTGATCGGTGGGCGTCTGATCAGCGCCGGCACCAATGCGCGGCTCGGCAGCGGACGGTATCTGGTGGCCGAAGCGGACGAGAGCGATGCCTCGTTCCTGTCGCTGCAACCGCTGGTTGCGGTGGTGACCAATATCGATGCGGATCATCTCGGTACCTACGAAGGTGACTTCTCGCGCCTGCGTGCGACCTTTGTCGAATTCCTGCATCACCTGCCGTTCTACGGCATCGCGGTGTTGTGCATCGACGATGCCGAAGTGCGCCGTATTCTGCCCGAGGTGTCGCGCCCGGTACTCACCTATGGCACGGCCGAGGATGCGGATTTTCGTGCCACCGATATCCGGCGCGCCGGCCGTGTTACGCACTTCAAGGTCACGCGGCCGGGTTCTGCATCGCCGCTTGAGGTCACACTCAATCTTGCCGGTACCCACAACGTGCTGAACGCGTTGGCGGCAATCGCTATTGCCCATGATCTTGAAGTGGCCGATGAGGCAGTGCTGCGCGCCCTGGCCGGATTCGAGGGTGTCGGCAGACGATTCCAGATCCACGGTGACATCAACACGCCGTCGGGCAAGGTGATGCTGGTTGATGACTATGGGCATCACCCACGCGAGCTTGCGGCGACTATTGCTGCGGCCCGCGAAGGCTGGCCGCAGCGGCGTCTGGTAGTCGCTTTCCAGCCGCATCGTTATTCGCGTACTCGCGATTTGTTCGAAGACTTCGCCGAAGTACTGTCGCACGTCGATGCGCTGGTGTTGCTGGAAGTGTATGCAGCGGGCGAAACCGCAATCCCCGGAGCGGACGCGCGGGCGCTGGCGCGCTCGATCCGCAATCGTGGGCGCGTGGATCCGGTGTTTGTCGCACGTACCCAGGATCTGCCGGAAGCGCTGCTCGGTGTGCTGCGTGACGGCGATCTGCTGCTGACGCTGGGTGCCGGCGACATCGGCGCGATGGCTGCGGAATTGCCCAGGCGTCTGGTCAGCGCCGAGGCAGCGAAAGCGCCACTGGAGCACAAAGCATGAAACCGCGCACGCCAAAAACAGCTGACACGCGCCGTAGATGGAAGCTCGCAGGACTGGGAATCGCGGGATTGTCCGTGCTGACTGTGCTGACCGCGCTCACGCTGCGTTTTGCGCCGCCGTTGTTGAGCGGCCCGCGTTTGACAACGCTGGTCGTGCAGGGTGAATTGCAGCACGTTTCACCCGCAGCCGTTCGTGGTGCGGTGTTGCCCTCGGTGACGGGCAAAGGATTTTTCCATATCGACATGCAGACAGCACAGGCCGCCGTGCAAGCGCTGCCGTGGGTAGCTCAGGTCACGGTGCGTCGCGGCTGGCCGCACACACTTTATATAAGTCTGGTGGAGGAAGTGCCGGTGGCACGCTGGAATGGCAACGGTCTGCTGGATGCGCAAGGCAAGGTGTTCGTGCGTGGCGACATCAGCGCTTATGCCGCATTGCCGATGCTGTCCGGCCCGGAAAGCGGAGCGCCGGATGTACTCGCGGATTACAACTCCTTTGCTGCATTGATCAGTGCGCGCGGGCTGAAGATCGCGCAACTGACCGTGGATGATCGCGGCGCGGCGAGCGTGCAGCTCAGCGACGGAATCGAAGTGCGGCTCGGCCGGGAAGCGGCGCAGCAACGCCTGGAACGGTTCGGAGCGGTGGCATTGCCGGCGCTCGGCGCGCAATTGTCGAGCGTGGCTTATGTGGACATGCGCTACACCAATGGATTTGCGGTGGGTTGGAAGACCGTTGCCGGTAACAGCCCTGCGAAGCATCAAGAGGTTCGACCCAATGTCTAAGAGACCGGACAAGCAACTGATTGTGGGACTGGATGTCGGCACGTCCAAAGTCGTGGCAATCGTCGGCGATGTGCTACCCGAGGGCGGTATCGAAATTGTCGGTATCGGTTCGCATCCCTCGCGCGGTTTGAAACGCGGCGTGGTGGTGAATATCGAATCCACCGTGCAATCCATTCAACGCGCGGTGGCGGAAGCCGAATTGATGGCGGGCTGCCAGATACATTCCGTTTACGCAGGTATTGCCGGCAGCCATGTGCGGAGTCTGAATTCGCACGGCGTGGTCGCGATCCGCGACAAGGAAGTGACCGCGGGCGACGTTGATCGCGTGATCGATGCAGCGCGCGCCGTGAGTATTCCTGCCGACCAGAAGATCCTGCATATCCTGCCGCAGGATTTCGTCATCGATGGCCAGGACGGAATTCGCGAGCCGATCGGCATGTCCGGAGTACGGCTTGAAGTACACGTG
>DASUXE010000280.1:0-4519 GCA_036378075.1 Gammaproteobacteria bacterium | reverse complement strand
GCAGTCGCCTACATCTTCCTGTTTTTCTTCCGCGGCTGGGGCCAGTTGGCAGCGGTGATTTCCGTCGCCACGGTGATTTCCTACCTGACCGGCCCGGTCAGTGCCGTGGTGCTGCGCCGCACCGCACCGGACATGCATCGTCCATTGCGACTGCCTGGGCTGCACTTGCTCGCGCCGTTGGCATTCATGTTCGCCACCCTGGTGCTGTACTGGGCACGCTGGCCATTGACCGGCTGGATCATTCTGCTGATGGTCGTGGCATTGCCGGTGTGGATGTACTACGAAGCCAAGCGCGGCTGGGAAGATATCAAGCTGCATATGCGCGGAGCCTGGTGGATGGTGTGCTACCTGCCCACGATTGCTCTCCTGTCGTGGCTTGGCAGCAGCCAGTTCGGCGGTCTGGATCTCATCCCCTATGGCTGGGACCAGGCCACTGTCGCCGTTGCCGGATTGGGGTTCTATTTCTGGGGTATGCGCACAGGCTGGCATACGCAGCATGTGGAAAGTGCGCGGGCGCTCAGCATGGAAGGCGCCATGGGTCCCTCCAACTGAGCGCGTGACGGCTTAAAGATCGACAACCTCGACGTCGGCGGGTAACAACGGCTGGCCCAGAAACAGGCTGCCGACCCGCGCAAAGCGTTCCGGGTTGTCGGTCGCAAGAAACCGGGCCGTGCCGTTGGCGGCGGCACGCGCCAAGCCGGTATCGTGCAGCATCTTTTCGACCGCGCTCGCCACCACGTCGGCGGAATCCACCAACCGCAGTTCTTCGCCGGCAACGTGCGCAATGGCCTGCTTGAGCAGCGGGAAATGCGTGCAGCCCAGCACCACGGTGTCGAGGCCTTCGCGCTTCTTTTCATCCAGCAGCGGGTGCAGGTATTCGCGGGCCACGCTTTCCACCAGCGCACCGTGCGTCCAGCCCTCCTCTGCCAGCGCGACAAACAACGAACAGGCCTGGGAAAACACCCGGGCATCGGCGCGCCGTGCGTGAATGGCCCGCGTATATGCATTACCGCGCACCGTGCTTTCCGTCGCCAGCACCGCGATGTGTCCGCTCGACGAGGCGCGTACGGCCGCTTCTGCACCGGCTTCGACCACGCCGATCACCGGTAGCGGTGCGAACTCCTTCTGCAATGCAGGCATCGCAACTGCCGACGCCGTATTGCATGCCACCACCAGCAACTTGATGCCGCGTTCGACCAGATGTGCTGCCGCCTGTACCGCGTAGCGGCTTACTGTTTCAGCCCCTTTGGTGCCATAAGGAAGTCGTGCGGTGTCACCGAGATACAGCAGGTGTTCATGCGGCAGCCGACCGCGAATCGCCTTGAGTACCGTCAGACCGCCGACACCGGAATCGAAGATACCGATGGGCCGGTCCGCATTCGCGGCCGGCCCGTGCTGAAAGCCCATGTGGAAATCCCGAAAGCGTTGATTACAGGACAGGCATTATCGCGCACCGGCCGGCGCGCCGGCATCCTCGGCTTTGATATCCGGATCGTTGATATGCTCGGCTTTCCAGATCATGGCCCGGTGGATACGGTTCCAGCCGCTCGGGTGATCGAAGAAGATGATTTCTTCCACCGGCCCCGGATGCATTTTGCGGTATTCAGAAAGTTGCAGGGCGGCCTTGGCAAAGCCATCCGGCTCACGCGCCGCGTTCAGGCCGAAGGCATCGGCCTCCGCTTCGGTAGTGCGGCTGAGAGTATTGGTCACCGGTGTCATCAGGAACATGTATACCGACAGCAAAGCGATTAACAAGGGCAGGCCTGCCACGTCGGCAACACTGCGTATGCCCCAGTGCTCGCCGTAACGGGCATGCAACTTGCCGAATGCCCACTGCACCAGCGCAAACCCGATGACAATGATGACGCCGAAGAACACGATGCCTTTATAGACATGATTGAGCACGTAATGCCCCATCTCGTGGCCCATGACCGCCTTGATTTCGGCCGGCGTACTGCGATTCAGCAGATTGTCATTGAGACTGATACGGGTGGTGCCGAACATCCCGCTGACATTCGCGCTGATGCGCTTGCTCTGTTTGGAGGCATCAAATTCATAGACATTGTCGGCAGGAATTCCATTGGCGCGTGCCATCGACAGTATCTGCGCCTTGAGCGGGCTGTCGGGTAATGCTTTGTAGGTATTGAACAATGGCGCGATATACACCGGCGCGATGGTGGCGCTGAAGATTCCAAATGCGATCAGCACCACCGAACCCCACAGCCACCAGCTGCGCTGCACTTTGCGGATAACCGCATAAATAATGATCAGCGCCAGGGTGCCCAGGATCAGCCCCACCAGCAGTCCCTTGAATTGGTCGCCCAGCCACTGCCCGAAGTTCTGGTTTGAAAGTCCGTATTGATGTTCGCGGAAAAAATCCTGGTACAGCGACAACGGAAATCCCAGTATTGCTGTCAACAGAATGTATTGCACCGCGTAGATTGCAGTTTGCAGCGACTTGAAGCGGGTGAGCTTCTCGGCCAGGTCGCGCATGCGTGCCGACAGCCGGGTCCCGAGCAGCAGCCAGGCAACGGCCAATCCATACAGGAGCCCCCACAGGATCAGCCAGTAACCACCCTCGAAATAGGCATCGGATTTCGCACGCGCCGCAGGTGAAAGTTGCGCCATGTAGGCTTCGGTTGCGGCGTCAGGGTCAAACTTCGCAGCCGGCGTTACAGCGGCGGGTGCAGACGAACTGGCATCGGACTTGCTGGGAGATTGGGATGCCGGCATCGCAATTGCCGCGGTTGCAAACAGACAGGCCACGGCAATCGCTATAATCAGGCGCTTCATTATGGGTTCCCCTCACTTGCTGTCGACACATTCGCGAAAGTATAGGCGGGAAATCCCAAACTACCACTCACGTCGTGGTGACAAAGTCCGTCATATGAAGATAATTTTTGGCATGCCTGGGCCGGGGGTTGCCGCTGGCCTGGCTTGCGCCGCCACCAACAATACAAACACACCGGGAATCCGTCGCTCATGAACCCAGCGTATCGCCTTCTATTGCTGAGCAGCTCACGCACCGCCGACAGCGAATTTCTGCAACATGCTCAACCGCATATCGAGCAGTTTCTCGATGGCCGGGTCCGGCATGCCGCGTTTCTGCCATACGCGGCCGTGCGAATTTCCTACGACGAATACACCGAGCGTGTGCGCGCCTGGTTTGCCCGACTGGGTTGCACGATAAGCGGGTTGCACCATGTCGAAGATGTTCCTCGGGCATTGGCCGAAGCGGAATGCATTATTGTGGGTGGTGGTAACACCTTCCACCTGCTGCATGAACTGTATCGGCATGAGTTGGTCGGGCCATTGCGTCAGCGGATCGCGGAGGGAGCCGCCTACCTCAGCTGGAGCGCCGGCTCCAACGTCGCCTGCCCCAGCATTCGCACCACCAACGACATGCCGATAATCTGGCCGCCAAACTGCGAAGCGTTGGGACTGGTGCCGTTCCAGATCAACCCGCATTACACGGATGCGCATCCGTCTGGACACCAGGGCGAGACGCGTGCGGAACGGCTCGCCGAATTCAATGTGCTGAATCCCCAGGTCCCGGTTGTGGGTCTGCGGGAAGGCAGCGCCCTGCAGGTCCAGAACGGAAAAGTCCAGCTGCTCGGGAACCATCCGGCACATATTTCGCGTGGCGCACAGAATTGGGAAGCAGCCCCTGGCAGCTGGCTTGACGACATCCTGAACCACGATGACGGGAACGCGGGAATGCGCTAAAGTTTTGTCACGATTGACCGGAGGCAAACCATGCGCGCTTTGCTAGCCACGCTCGCTGTCCTGCTGTTATTGGCCGGTTGCGCCAGCAACCCGTATGCAGCACCCGCGGACGTTTCGGCGCCACCCAGCAGTGCCCAGCGCCTGGCATCAGGTCTGGCATATCGGATCTTGCGGCCGGGTCTCGGCCACGAACACCCGGCTCCAGATTCAATCGTGACGGTGAATTACACGGGCTGGACCACCGACGGCAAACTGTTCGACAGCTCGCTGACAAGCGGCGAACCTGCTGAGTTTCCGCTCAACAAAGTCATCAAGGGTTGGCAGCAGGGGCTGCCGCTGATGGTGACGGGGGAGAAAATGCGGTTCTGGATTCCGGCAGACCTCGCTTACGGCGACCATCCGACCAAGCCGGGGGCCCCTGCAGGCATGCTGGTCTTCGACGTCGAACTTCTGCAGATCAAGCCTGGCAACCATACGGACAATTGATTCCTGATTGACGCCCTGATCCGGAATACGCACGGGTCAGTACCGATTGCTGTCCCAGTTTACGGTAAATAGTTTTTGCATATTTCGCCGATTCACCCGCCCTGCCGGTCGCGGGCAAGTACGTTACACTACGCCGAACAGCATCCCGTTTAAGCGTTGCCCTATTTGGAGGAAAACCATGCGCGCACTGCACCTGCTTGTCCTGGCGATCGTCATGGCAGTGAGTGGTTGCACCTGGGTTTCGGTCAGTCCGCAGGCGCAACAGGACGGCGTGGTCGCGCTGAGCCTCGATCGGGTGGCCAACTGC
>DASUXE010000279.1:0-13771 GCA_036378075.1 Gammaproteobacteria bacterium | reverse complement strand
TTACGAACACCTGTATGTGCTGATCGCGCGCGTGGCGGAGGCGGGTTGCCGGGTTGTAATCATCCATGCACGCAAGGCATGGCTGCAGGGTTTGAGTCCGAAACAGAATCGGGAAATACCGCCGTTGCGATATGACGTGGTGCGGCGTTTGAAATCGGATTTTCCACGACTCGATGTAATCGTTAATGGTGGTATCAAAACCCTGGCTGAGATGGAAACGCATCTCGCTTGCCTCGACGGGGTGATGATCGGACGTGAAGCCTGCAGCAACCCGTACTTGTTTGCTGATGTTGATCGGCGCATTTTCGAGTCAGCGGCACCAATACCCGCGCGTGATGACATCATCAGGGCGTGCGCGCCGTACGTGGCCACACAACTTGCCGAAGGTGTGCCGCTGGCGCGTGTCACACGGCATTTGCTGGGGTTGTATCAGGGTCAACCTGGTGCTCGGCGTTGGCGTCGTTATCTGAGCGAGCGGGCATCCCAGCCGGATTCCGGCGTCGAAATTCTGAGCGAAGCGTTGCAGAACGTTCTGCAAGCGGCGTGAGATCGCTGCGACTACCGGGCGCTGAAAGCCGCAGGTTATTCCGAATTACACACGCAATCCGGTACAATGCTGCTCCGCACGGCCTTACGCCGGCCCACCAGAACAGATTCCATGAGCCGACGCAGTAAAACCACGCCAGCAAGGCGAAAAACCACTATGGCCAGCCGTGCTGATCGCCATGATCTGTACCAGAAGTCGGTGCAGGATGTCGGCTGGGAAGTGGGGTTTCTGGAACGCATTTTCCACGAGCAGCGCGGACGTGCCCCATTGAGCCTGCGGGAAGACTTCTGCGGGACCGCGTTGGCAGCGTGTGAATGGGTGCGTCGCAATCCGCGCCATACAGCCGTAGGCGTCGATCTCGACGCGGAAGTTCTGGCGTGGGGACGTGAGCATAACCTTTCAAAGCTTACTCCCGATGCAAGCAAGCGCATTGAGCTGTTGCAGGAGGACGTGCTGAAAGTTCGGACCCAACCTGTCGACATGCTGCTGGCGTTCAATTTCAGCTACTGGATTTTCAAGGAGCGGGCGACGCTGAAGCGCTATTTCCGGCGTGCCCGGGAGAGTCTGAACGATGACGGCCTGTTTCTTCTGGATGCCTACGGCGGTTCCGATGCCTATCTCGAAATGCGTGAACGGGACAACCTCGGACGCTTTACCTACATCTGGGACCAGGCGGATTACGATCCTGTCTCGAGTCACACCACCTGTTATATCCATTTTGCCTTTCCCGACGGCTCGCGGCTGAATCAGGCGTTCACCTACCATTGGCGCTTGTGGACGCTTCCCGAATTGACGGAATTGCTGCGCGAGGCCGGCTTTTCAGCTGTGAGTATCTACCTTGAGGGGACCGATCCGGAGACCGGTGAGGGCACCGGGGAGTTCGCCCGGGTCGATCGGGGCGAGGCGGATCCGGCCTGGATTGCCTATCTGGTGGCACAGCCGTGATGGCAGCTTGTTCCGGCGTGGGTCATGGTATATTGGTAAATAAGTGGCCGGCCCGGTAATCGGTTCCGGTGGGGTCGGGGGTTCGTCCTGAAGCAGACGATGGTCAAGGAAACTAAACTCACCATTCTTTTCGCCGATGTCTGTGGCAGCACCAAGCTGTACGAGACGATGGGTGACACCACCGCACGGGATACCGTGGGCACGTGTGTGGCTATTATGCGTGAGGAAACCGAGCGCCAGTCGGGACGTGTGGTCAAGACGATCGGCGATGAAGCCATGTCGGTATTCGAGTCTCCGGATTCAGCGGCTGACGCAGCCAGTGCCATGCAGGAGCGCATTTCAAACAGCATGGTTGTGGAGGGTCGCAGTATCCAGATCCGCGCCGGATTCCACTTCGGACCGGTAATCGTGGAGGCTGACGGCGATGTGTATGGCGACGCCGTCAATACTGCCGCTCGCATGGCTGGGCAAGCCAAGGCCGGGCAGATACTGACCACGGCCGGCACTGTCGCTCAGCTTTCGCCGGCGTGGCAGGCATCCACGCGCCAGATTGATCGTGCCGTCGTCAAGGGCAAGCGTGACGAGATAGACATGATGGAACTGATCTGGCAGCGCGAAGATGTGACGCGTATGGCCACTTCCTGGACTTCCAGTGTCGGACCGCGCAGCAAGGCACGGTTGCTGTTACGTTATCGCGATCAGGAAGCGGAGATCAGCGAATCCAACCCGTCCATCGTGATGGGGCGTGCGGAGGAGAATGATCTGGTCGTCAAGCACACCCTGATCTCGCGTATGCACGCCAAGGTGGAGTACCGCAAGGGAAATTTCGTGCTGGTAGACCAGAGTATCAACGGTACTTACGTGCGGACGTCGAGCGGGGAAGAATTATTCGTGCGACGGGACAATTATCCGATCAAAGGTACCGGAATTATCGCCTTGGGACAACGTTTGCCGCCCGAGTCACCTGACGCTATCTCTTTCCAGTCCGAAGAATAAACCATAGGCATCAATTCGGGGCAGGAACCCGGATTAATTGTCCGGTTTGATCCCAAGTCTGGTTGCCATGTCCTGCAATTTGGCCAGCTGGGCTTTGGCGTCGCTGGCATTCTTTGTCAGCCCCGACATCGCCCGTTGCGAGACAATCTGTTGGCGCACTTCTGATACCAGTCGCGGAAAGCGATAATCCTTTCTGGCGAGTTCCCGCTCTTGTTGAGGAAGGCTGGTCCACTGGTCAATGAAGTCCTGAATGCTGTCCGTATTCCAGTTGTTCGCGCTCAGAAAGCTCTTGATTAACAGCGGACCAGGTGAAGTATCTGGTGATCCGGCCTGGGATGTCGTACGTTGCTGCGCGGCAGAGACGGAATTGGTGCGGCTGCCAAGCATCCATATGGAGATGGCTGCTACAACGGCCACGACAACTACAACTGCGGATAGCATCAGAACCCGGCGTGGCTGGAAGCTGGCTATCGTTCGAGGGCGCAATTCACCATAGGTTAACGGTTGCTGTCCGCTGACGATGTCATCAATCAGCGCATGGCGTTTGGCGCGATATTCCTCCAGGCTCAATTCACCGACCGCATGGCGACGGGCGAGGTCCCGAATCGCGGATGCACTCATTTGTCGATGTCCCGCGCGACCCGGAAGCCAGTCAATGCATCCGCATTGCTGTGGTCTGGACGGAGCAGCCCGGTGCCGCATTGTGACAGCGGGTCCTGGTAATCTCCGCCAGCGGCGGCGATGCCCGCGCCACTACGCACGAACTCCTGGGCATTGCCAACATAATTGGTCAAGCCCCACGCATTGGCGCGTCCCGTCTCGATATTGACCATGGATAATCCCTTGATTACCTGCCCACCCAGGGTGACCTGGCAATTGAAATCATGGTTGGTGTCGGTGCCGCCGACGCTGGCCGCATATTTCCACTGCTCATAACTCGGCAGGAAATAATGTTCACCGCTCTTTTCCGACAGCCAGGCCAGGTACGCTTTTACTTTTGTGTAGGGGATGCCCGTAATTGGCGAACCGGCGTCCCCACCCGCGGCCGTGCATTGTCCGCTGCTGCGGCAAAAATCATTCCATTCGCCGACTGATACTTCGTATTTTCCAATCGCGAACGACTGGTTACCTTCGCCGGCGGGAACTACAACCAGTACCGGTCCGCGCACACCGCCGAGTTTGTCGAAACATTCAGCGCGGCCCTGGCGTCCGTAACCCGCCAGATCCGTGGTGCAGGGTTTGCCGCCGTTGTTGCTTTGCGCGGGAGCTTCGGCGGTCGCGAAACTGCGCTTGAATTCGGCCTGATAGGTTGGATTATCAGTCCATAGCCGCATCGCATACGCGAGGTATTCCTTGGCCTGAGCGGCCTGGCCGGTTTGCATGTAGCGTTGATAGGCGACGTAGTACTGGTTGGCTTTGGCTTCTGCTGCCTGCAACTGGTTACCAAATGCCTGCAGATCGGCATTGCCGGCTTCCTGCTTCTGTCCCTGGTCGAGATAGCTTTGTGCCTTGGTCAACTCATTCTGTGCCAATGCGGATCGGCCGAGTTTTGCAAATTTCGAAGGCAGCTGGGGCTTCGGCAAGGTGATGCGCTGGATCAGCTGACTATCCGTGAATGTCTGCTTGGCGGCATTCAACAGATCGTTGGCTGTCACCAGATCGCCGGCATTTCTCAGATCATCGATACGCTGTGCGATTTTCTTCATCAGGCTGTCGGAGATCTTTGCCTGATCCTTCGGGAACAGTTTTTGCACGTCCCCCAGCTGAGTCTTGAGGCCGGCCATTCCGGAGGCCTGCATGGTATCCACGGAAGCCAGCAATGCCGCACGTTGGGCCTGATTGCTGTAATTAACCAGGGCCTTTTGCAGTTCATCCAATTGCGCATATTTCAAGCCGGCCTTAACAAAGGTAACGGCCTGGCCGTAATGCCCGCCAACCGCGCTGTTGTCTGCCAGATGCAGATACGCCAGGGCATACTGCTTGGGTGCGGTGTCGGTGAAGAAATTATCGTTGGCCGGGAGCTGTTGTTGCAGGACCGCGTAGGTCTTGTCAGCATCGTCTATCTTTCCGGCGTTCAATTGCAGCTGGAACGTGTTCTCGAGGGTGCTCACCTGAGCCAGACGTTGACGCTCGGCCTGTTGTTTCTGGAAGGCGGTCTGGGCCTGGGCGATAGATTGCTCGACACGGTCGAAATCACTCAATTCCGGTGCATAGGTTTTTCCGTTCGCCAACAGGCTGTCGGCCGCATCGAAACGATCCTGCTGGGTCATCTGCTGTGCCAACTTGATATATGTCTGGGCAATATTGTTGCGGAGACTGTCAAACCAGCTCATGTCGTTCGGTTGCAGCAAGGCAACGGTTTCCTGGAACGTGCCAAGTAACTGACTGTCCCAATCACTGTCGTAATGTGCGCTGGACAGCAGTTTTGCGATTGCATCCCGGTGTTGCTGGACTTTTTGCAGCCTGGCCTGCATGTCGGCCGGTACATAACCTGCCTGGACTTCCTCCTGCGAAAGCGCCTGCCGCTGGGCCAGCAGATCCGGTACGGACAGAAGGTGAGAATAGGCGAAGAGGGTGCCCTCGGCACTGCTCCACTGTTTTTGTTGCGCGGCATTGGCGAGCGCGGTTTGCAACGCGGTTTTCAGCGGGTCACTGAGCTTCAGTAACAGCGGGTCAGCCGGATTCAGAGCCCGCAATTTCAGCATCTCATCGCGCACACCGTTGAAATCATTTAGAGATTGCAGATGCGGAGCAGCTGCCTTGATCTGCGCCTCCAGCTGGGCAATCTGTTGTGCATCCTGTTCCCGCTTCAGTTCGCGTTTCACCTGATCCTGAAGATTGAGAAGGTCGGCGTCCTTGGGTGCATAGTCGAGCGCCACATTCAGCACCTGATCGGCCTGTTGATAATCGCTGGCCTTGATGTTCTGGCGGATCATATCGGCATAACGATTGATCAGAACCGCGTTATTCATCAGCGGATTCTTGGGGTCCGCAGCCTTGACTACTTTGATAACGTCAGTGATATCGTCGCCTTGTTCAGGCATCAGTTTCCCGTTCTTGATATCTGTCTGGAACTGGGTATTCATCGTCAGCATCAGGTCGCTGCGTCTGGAGGTCAAGGAGGCGCGTTCCTGGGCCAATTCTGCCGAATCGGAATAGTATTGAGTGGCAGTGTCGATTTCCTTCAATGCTGCGTCGAAATTGTATTTGCCTTTGCCGCTATCCACCAGGTCTTCGGCTTGTTGTTCAAAATACTTGATCACGCGATCCTTGGCGTTGTCGAGGATGTAACGTTGCGAATCCTTGTCGAGACCGGCAATCATTTGCAGGCTCTGCGGCACGTTCACGCTTCCCGACTCGATCTGTGCAATGATCTGATTGTTGCGACGAGTGTGGATATAGTCGACAACCGGTTTGTAACCAAGCGACACCAGTACGACTATGGCAATGCTGCCGCCAATCGAATACTGTTTGAGGTAGCTTTTTTTCGGGCGGATATCTTCCCAGAATTCCTCCACAGACGAGGTGCGATCATCGCGTTTCAATGCCAGGGCGCGCATAAGCGCGCGATTCTGACGTTTGTTGAGTTTGTTTACAGGGACCGGCTTGAGGCCCTTTTCAAGAACTTTCGGCGCAGAGAGTTTGTTGAAGGGGTGTTTTCCGGTCAGCAGCTCATAACTCACGCAAGCCAGTGCATAGATGTCGTCTCGCGGATCGGGGTCCAGTCCCTCGAACATCTCGATGGTTGCGTAGGCGGGGGTGAGCGCGCCCAGCTGACCCGGATCAAATACGGTGGTCTCGCCGGATGCATCGAGCTTGGTCTTGGACGCTCGAGCGATGCCGAAATCCAGCAGTTTCAGTGTACCGTCCTTCAGCAGAAAGGCGTTACCCGGCTTGAAGTCCGAATGAACCAGGCTTTTCGAGTGTGCGTAAGCGAGTCCGTCACAGAGTTGCTTGATCAACCCCATAGCCTCGGACACCGGCAGGCCTCCCGCGGGCAGATGCTTGATGTAGCGGGCGAGCTCTTCGCCTTCCATCAACTCCATAGTCATGTAGACGGTGCCGCCGTCGCGGTCGAAATCGAATACGGTAGCGATGTTCGGATGCGCAAGCCGCTGCGCTTTGCTTGATTCACGCTGCAACGCGATGAAAGATTCCGGATGCTGTTTGAAATCGCCGGACAGGGTCTTGACCGCGATGTACGGATTTTTGTCCTTGGCTTCAACTTTGAGCAGGTCGCGTGCCTTGTACACCTTGCCCATGCCGCCTTCGCCAAGCACGCTGATCAGTTCAAAACGATCTTTCAGTACTGAACCTGTTCCGAGGTTGTCCGAACCGCCGGTCGCTTTGAGACCGGTGCTGGTTTTCCAGCTCGATCCGGTGGTGCCGCTGCGCCCGGCGGTCGGGGAATTATCCATCGCGAATGGATCAAATTCCGAACCACCGCCAGCCTGATTACCGTGTGTCTGCGTGGTGACGTCATCCTGGTTGCCGCCGTGATCTGTCTGAGTAACGACAGTCTTGCCCGCGGCAGTGCTCATGTTAATCGTGGCATCCGCATCTTCAGCGCGCGGGGGTACCGTGCTGGAACCTCTGAGCGTGCGCTCATCACTCGGTCGCGTGGCATCCGGTCCCGGCGTAGTGACTTGGGTTTTTCCCGGATCGGGCAGCGCGGTAACCTGGGTTTTATCGGCACTGGCCGGTGGTGCGGTAACAACCGTTTTGTCGCCCCCGGGGCTGTTAGCCTGGTCGAGTTCGGGAGCGGCTTCCAATTCAAACGGAAACTCGACGGCGGTAGCCTTGGCGGCCTCGATATGGGTGCGCAGCACATGCGCAACCGGCAACGACAAACCCTGTTCCAGGGCCTTTTCCACCGATTTGAGCAGAGCATTGTGATCGCAACCGGGGCTGGACAGGTTTTTGTCCAGCCAAGCACGAACTGGCGAGAGGTTGCTGTCGCCGCGTATCACTTCTTCGAGCAGTTTCTCAAATTCAGTCACTGACCAACTCCTGGTTCGGACGGTGCTGCGCTCCCGCAGCTTTATTGTTTAGTTGAATTTTACGGCTACTACGGTGACGTTATCGCGCGCATGTCGCTCAAGCGCGAGTTCTATCAATTTGTCCACCGCCTGCTCATTTCCCCTGAGGGTCCTGGCAATATCCTCATCGGACATTTCCTTGTAGAGACCATCACTGCACAGCAGATAGATATCCCCCGGTTCGGGCGCGAACAATTCGATGTCGACGAACAAACCGGGCATGGCACCAATAGCGCGGGTAATTCGGTTGGCTTGCGGATGCCCAGCGGCTTCTTCACGCGACAGCAGGCCACTGGAAATCAGATCCTCGACCATGGCGTGATCCTGGCTCAACTGCTCGATCTGTTTGCCGCGGATACGGTACAGGCGGCTGTCGCCGGCCCACAGGCATGCCACATGCCGTCCCCGGGCCAAAAGAACCACCGCCGTGGTTCCTATCGTACGTTCCTTTTGATCCAGCGCCAGTGTAAGCAGTTTCCGGTTGACGGTGAGCAGGCAATCTTCTGCTGCGTCGATCAAGTCATTCAGGCTGCCGTTCTGCGGCAACTTGGTGAGTTGTTCGACCAGCATGCCACTCGCAACATCTCCCGCGGCGTGCCCACCCATGCCGTCCGCGACAGCCCATACACCAATATCCGGGCGGTGCAGAAAGGCGTCTTCATTGTTTTTGCGCACGGTACCGACATTGGTGATGCCCCGGGAATTCCAGCGTAATGGCTGTGCTTGCTTCATGTGTCCCCGCTAGCTAAAAACGGCAAACTCCCGGGAGTCCGGGAATCCCGCGACTCCAACCGTCATCTGGGCGCCGGACGGCCCGCTCCAAGAATAGGCAAATGTTACATAACAGTTTGGGCCTTGTGGGCCTAATATAGCGAAAAATCCTGTCCTGCCCGTAGGCCACTCTAAACATAGCAGTTTGGCTGAAATATATCTTACATAATTGTTGCAAACCCCTGTGCTGCAAGCTATCTTTTCCCCCCGGGATTCACTACGTTTCTCGGCGCAAGCCGTCACGCGGCCGGGCCGAATATGCTTATACAAGGGATATCAATGCAGGGCCGTAACCCTTCCGTGCCGTGGATATACAAGAATCTCGCTTGGATTGTGCTGGGAGCATGGTTGCCAGCCGTTGCCATGGCGGCACCTCCGCCCCTGCCACCCCCACCGCCACTGCCCGGTGGCGCGCAGCCTGGCGGCGCTCAGCCAGCGCTGCCACCGCCCAGTATCCCGATTCCGGGGAGCAATCTCGATCTCACGGTCCCTCCCGTCTACCAGCGTCCGCTGGGAGCGGACGAAGGTGCCCGGGTTTTCGTCAAGAAGTTTGTTATCACCGGCGTTATTGGTGACCGCAGCGCCGGAATTGATCCCAGGGATATCCAGCGCCAGGTGGATGAAAGATTCGGGCAGCTCGAGAAGCTGCTCGAACAAACGCGGTTGAAGAAAGAAGGACTGGCTGAACAAGGGCCGGAGGGTTTTACCCCCGAAGAAAAGCAAAAAATCATCAATTTCATGCAAGGCGCGGTAAAAACCGCGTCGCCCGAAGAACAACAACGTGAGTACCAGCAGTTCATACAGCAATTGCAGCTTGAGCGTCTGCAGCGTCTGCAAGGCCTGACGATTGGCCAGTTACAGCAGGTGGCTGACGTTGTTACCAAGTACTATCACGATCGCGGATATTTTCTGGCACGCGCGATTGTGCCGGCCCAGGAAGTCAAGGACGGGGTGGTACATATCCGCGTCCTGGAAGGACGCCTGGCACACGTGGACGTGGTCGGCAACAAGCATTATTCGCAGCAGGTATTGGCGAGGCCTTTCACGCCGCTGATCGGGGATTTGGTCACTGTCACGCGTACCGAAAATGCCCTGTTGACGTTGACCAAGTATCCCGGTTTGAGCGCTTCCGGTGTATTCAAACCGGGGCCGGATGTCGGAACCACCGACATTGTGATCAACGTGAATAAGGAAAATCGTTACGACGCGAGCGTGCGTGCGGATAACGAAGGTACGGAATTTACCGGTAAAAAACGATTGATCGGTTCGGTGGACTGGAACAATCCCACTGGTGATGCCGATTTGCTGAGTGTCACGGCCCTCAAGACATTTTCTCCATCCAATTCGACGTTTGGTGATGTGCGTTATGCACATCCGTTTTTCAGTCCCAGCAATACAATGGCGCTCGATCTGAGTCGTAATTCGTTCGATGTGAGTGGTTCGTCCTTTGCACCAGGCAGCATCGGCGGTGTCTCCAAGATCGCCACGCTGTCGCTGCAACGAGCCTTCTTGCGTAGCCGTGAACGTAACGTCATCGGGACCGTTGACTTGAGCCGCAAGCGAGCCGATACGCAGTTCTTTGGGCATGTAATTGGACGTGATGACCTCGCCGTGCTTGGTGCGCAGTTGAACTATGACAGCATTGATTCCGCAGCAGGTACGATTTCGACAAGTTATGTCCGTCTCGAGCGTGGACTTGCGGGGGTATTTGGCGTGCCGAGCGATTCGGCGATTACCAACAAGCAGGTACAGCCGCCGCCCAGTCGTACCGGCGCTGGTGGCACCACGGCCCTGCCGGATTTCACGCGCCTGACGCTGAACTATCAGTTATACAAGAACTTGCCCAGTAATCAGGGGCTGCTGTTGCGTCTCAATGGCCAGTATTCGCCGGACTTGCTCTCGTCGCTTGAACAATACGTTATTGGCGGATCGGACAACGTGCGGGCACTGCCGACATCCCAGTTCCTGGTTGATACCGCGGCTTTTGCCTCTCTGGAATACAGCGTCAGGGCGCCAGGGTTTGCTGGAAAAGCCGCCTTTGGGGGTTATACCTGGGGCGAAGTCCTGCGTTTCAGGCTGTTTACTGATGCCGCGGTGGGATTATTGAACAAGCCTGTCAGCAGTTCGACCAAGCGGGTAACGGCTGCCGGCAGTGGCGTAGGTATCGAATTCACACTCCCGGGGACCATGACGGCCAATCTTCAATGGGCGAGGCTGAATGGCGGAGCGCGTCCCGGCTCTGGCGCCTCGGACCCGACCGCGGTGAAGAACGCTTCCCAGCTCTGGCTGGATGTGACATTCAGTTTTTGAGGCAGGATTTGAGCTAGACTTGATTTGACGATATATCGCCCAGACTGGCTGTCACGGTAGCCGTGGGCGGTTACCACTATATATATGATGGCTGGGGTAGCAAGGCGATGCCGACAGTACGCGGGCTGATGATGCAACGGATTTTGCGTGGTGCAATCCTGACTGGTATCGCCGGAACGATGCTGTCGTTCAGTTTCGCGGCAGTTGCCGGACCCCAGGGCGGGCAGGTCGTTTCAGGTCAGGCCACGATCACCAATCCCAATTCCAGTACCACCGTCATCAATCAGACGTCCAATCGGACGGTCATCGACTGGTCCAGTTTCAACGTGGCGCCGAACGAGAGCGTCAACTTTCAGCAGCCATCAGTTTCTGCCGCGGCACTGAACCGGATATTCGATCAAAACCCGAGTCAGATTCTCGGCAGCATCAATTCCAATGGGCAGGTGTATTTGCTGAATCCGAACGGCATCGTGTTCGGCAAGAGCGCCGCGGTCAATGTAGGTGCGTTGTTTGCGACCGGTCTCAATATCAGCAACAGCGATTTCATGAATGGCAAGCTGAATTTTGCCGCAGCCGCAGGGCAGGATGGCGGCTACGTCATTAATCACGGTTTGTTGCAGGCGACAGCGGGCGGCTCGATAAACCTGATCGGCGGCGGCGTCTATAACGACGGTGTCATTGTCGCCAATCTGGGTCAAGTCAGTCTCGCCGCGGGCTCGGCAGTGACCGTGGACTTCGATGGCGATGGCCTGATGCAGTTTCAGGTCAGCAAACCGGCCTTGCACAACATGCTGGATGCGCAGACCGGCGCCGCCGTTACCAACGCAGGCACAGTGGAGGCCGACGGTGGTGCGGTGGTCATGACCGCAAATGTCGCGCAGAACATTTTTGCTCAAGCGGTCAACAACGCGGGCCTGGTTCAGGCGCAGGGCATACAGCAGCGTGCCGGTGCCATTTATCTGACCGGGAACGGCTCAGATGTTGTAAATAGCGGTTCACTTGACGCAAGCAGTGTGGCTGGCAACGGCGGCAGTGTGGTGATGCAATCCGATGCGGCCACGGAATTGCGCGGTACCGCTGCGATTAATGTCTCTTCTGCATCCGGAAAAGGCGGCAAGGCAGAAATTCTCGGTTATCACGTTGGTCTGTTCGATCACGCCAGTGTAAACGCCTCGGGCGCGACCGGCGGCGGGACGATTCTCGCAGGTGGAAACGCGCATGGCGCGGCGGGCGTGCAAACCGCATCCGCTGCGATCCTGTCCAAGGGGGCGTCGCTTAATGCCGATGCTACCCGGGGCGGGAACGGTGGCAACGTGGTGCTGTGGTCAAATGAATACACGGGCTTTTTCGGCAGCATCAGCGCGACAGGTGGTAGCCAGGGCGGAAATGGAGGCTTTGTCGAAACGTCCAGTCACGACAATCTGCAGGTGTTCGGTTCGGTCGCAACCGGCGCGAGTCAGGGCAAGGCTGGCGATTGGCTGCTGGATCCGTTCGCGGACGTCACGATTTGCAGTAGCTGCACTACTACCAATGATGCGCTCGCAACCGGCGTTTATGCGCCCAGTGCTGACGGCGCTCAAATCCTGAATACGGATCTGCAGAACGCGCTCAAAAACGGTACAAATATTGTTGTCACAACCAACAGCACGGGTACGGGAACCGGTACCGGCAACATCCTGATTAATGCGCCGCTTGCAGTGCCGATGGCTAATAGCAAGACTGCCACGTTGACGCTTCAGGCAGCGAATGGCATTTCGTTTGGTGCTTCGACCGATTCGATTACCAATTCGGCTGCGGGCAACGGCATCTTGAATCTGGTGTTGCTTGCAAATGATGCGGATGCAACCAATGGCGGATTGGGCGCCTACGCTGCGGGTGGCAACACCACCGCAACGATCGCCATTACGGCACCGATCACGTTGGCAAACGGCGGAACGTTTACCGCCAAGGGGCCGAATTTTTCAACCGATACCAACGGCACGATCAATACGACAGGTGCCGTTACAGGCGCCGTGGATCTGAGCGGAATCAGCACCGGGATAAGCCTCGGTGCCAACATCACAACGCAGGGAGCAGCGATTAATCTGGGTACGGCGCCGGTTACGTTGACCGGCACCAGCAATACCATCTCACTGGATACGACGGGTGGCGCGGCAACTGCCGGTGCAAACATAACCTTGGGCACGGTCGACGACACAACCGCGGGCAGCGAAGCGCTGACACTGAACGGCGGCACCGGTGGAACGGTGACGTTGAGTGGTGCGCTGGGTGGTGGTCTAGCCTTGGGTGCAGTCAGCCTGACCGGCGGCAGCATCGCGCTCAACAACATCACAACCAATGGCGGCGCGGTCACTGTCACCGGTGCGACGACGCTGGGTGCCGCAACCACGATCGATACTACCAACGGAGGCTTAAGCGCAGCGGGCGCGAACATCACGTTCAGTGGTGCAGGCAGCACGATCGACGGCGGGTTTGGGTTGACGCTGACCGGCGGCACAGGTGGTGCAATAGATTTGCAGGGTGCGGTGGGGGGTACGCCGCTATCGAGTTTCAGCGCGACCGGTGCGAGTATCAGTGCCGCAGCCGTCAGTACCAGTGGAGCGCAGAGCTATACCGGGGCAACGACGCTGAACGGGAACGTGACCTCTGTATCAGGGAATCTCGTATTCAACAGCAACATTACGGTCGGTGCTGCTATTACGGTCAAAACTGGCGCAAGTATCACGGTGGCCGGAATCGATGCGACGGCCGCGACTATCGCGCTTCAAGCCGATGATGACAATAACAGCGTGGAGTCATTGACGGTCAGCGGTGCATTTACAAATGCGACGAATATCAGTTTGACCGGCGGCACTGATCTCGACGATACACTCGTCGGTCCAGCGTTAAGTAATACGTGGAATATCTCCGGCGCAAATTCGGGGACTTTGAATGGCGCTGCGTTTTCTGATTTTGTGAACCTGACGGGTGGCAGTGCGGCGGATGCATTTGATTTCACGGGTGCGACGAGCGCGCTGAGCGGTGCGTTGAACGGCGGCGGGGCGAGCAGCGGCAACGACACATTGAATTACACAGGCTATGGTTCGGCGGTTGCCATTGATCTGAATGCGGGAACGGCGAGCGGAATCACCGGCGGGATCAGCAACCTGACAGCGTTTACGGG
>DASUXE010000278.1:0-7303 GCA_036378075.1 Gammaproteobacteria bacterium | reverse complement strand
GATGAGATCCTGGGTGGTCCGGCAACCCTCGCCGGGAATGCTGATTTTGATGTTTACATTGTAAGCATCAGGAGTCTGTTCGATGCCTTCAATGCGCATGGTGTAACCGCCGTGACTCTTCTCACCCATGAACGCGGCAATTACCATGTTCTTGGTGAAATCCACCTTCGGGAGCGCCGGCACTTCCGAATAGGTCGAATAGGCCTTATTCCACCAGGTCTGGAAATCCTTGGCGTTGTGCAGATCATGGTATTCCTGATCCTTGACACCGCTGTGATTGCCGCTCGCCAGCAACTGCACATTTGAATCCCCGCCCATGCTTGCACAGCCGGCAAGCACCAGCGCCAATACTGCGCCGCCGATAACGGCCTTGATATTTCTGTTCACGATCAAACCTCCGATATTCGTTAAGCTGCGGATTGTACGATAGATGCGCCTCAATGCGAGCCCCCGAGCAGATACACGACGCTGACGTCGGCACTGACGCTGACCAGACCCGGTTCATAGCTGGCTGTTGTGGCGGCTGCGTCACGCACGCCGGCACTGACCATCATGGGTCGCGGGCCAGGACTATAACCGCCCATCTCGCTGATGCTGAAAACCTGACCGAGTTCAGTATGTGCGCTCCTGGCAAGCGTCTCGCCGCGCGCGGCCGCATCCTGCATGGCAGCAGTCAATGCGCGCGCCCGTAATGCGGCCATGTCGCTGCGCGAAGCCGTGACCGAATCCACGCTGCTGATACCTGCCTTCACCAGTCCGTCCAGTAACGCCGGGTAGCGATTCAGGTCGCGCAACGTCAGATCAAACGTTCGCGTGACACGTTCGCCGGCATATACACGCTTGTTGTCCTGCCAGTTGTATTCAGGCGCGACATGGATCGCCTGTGCCTGGATATCGGACCTCGCGATACCCAGGCGTTTCGCCAGCGCAATCACCGCATCGGAACGTTTCTCGACATCAGCCCGCGCCACCGCGAGCTTCGCATCGACTTGCGTCACGGTCAGTGCGATGTTCAGCATGTCAGGTGCCACTTTCACCTCACCATGACCCGTCACCTGCACGTACGGGACCGAAGGCAGACCATCGGCGCCTGCCGAAGTCAGGATCAGCAACGAGACAATCCCACATAGCGCTGCCCGGAACTTCATATCAATTACGCTGCTACTCGGCCAGGATGTACGCGAACATCAGCGGCGCCACGATGGTGGCATCCGACTCGATAATGAATTTCGGCGTCTCGGCACCCAGTTTGCCCCAGGTGATCTTCTCATTAGGTACAGCACCCGAATAGGAACCGTAGCTGGTGGTCGAGTCGCTGATCTGGCAGAAGTAGGCCCACAGCGGGGTGTCCTGCTCCATGTCCTGTTCAAGCATCGGCACCACACAGATCGGAAAATCGCCGGCAATGCCGCCGCCGATCTGGAAGAAGCCCACGCCCCTGCCGGCCGAATTTTTCTGATACCAGTCGGCAAGGTACATCATGTATTCGATGCCGGTGCGTACCGTGTGCACATTCTTGACGTCGCCCTTCATGCAATGCGCCGCGAAAATATTGCCGAGTGTGGAATCTTCCCATCCGGGCACGATGATTGGCAGATTTTTTTCGCAGGCTGCCACCATCCAGGAATCCTGCGGATCGATCTGGTGATATTGCTTGAGCGCGCCGGAACGGATCAGCTTGTACATGAACTCATGGGGAAAAAAACGCTCGCCTTTCCGGTCTGCTGCGGTCCATTCTTCCAGCACGGCCTTTTCGATGCGGCGGATCGCTTCGCCTTCCGGAATGCAGGTATCGGTGACCCGGTTCAGATGCCGGTCCAGCAGTTTCTGTTCCTCGACCGGCGACAACTCGCGGTATTTCGGCACCCGCACGTAATGATCGTGCGCCACCAGATTGAAAATATCCTCTTCCAGATTGGCGCCGGTGCAGGTGATGATCTGCACCTTGTCACGGCGAATCATCTCGGCCAGTGATAGCCCGAGTTCGGCGGTGCTCATGGCGCCTGCCAGCGTCACCATCATCTTGCCGCCGGCTGTCAGGTGCGTTCGGTACGCTTCCGCCGCGTCAATCAGCGCGGCCGCATTGAAATGACGGTAATGGTGCTTGATGAAATCGGCAATCGGCTTGGTGTTGATCACGCCTTGACGCTCCTGGCGAGGGGGTAGAATCGCAAACGCAGATTGTAGCGGTTCAGGGCCGAAAAGAGGCCGCCACCGTCAGGGCTTTTTCCGGTCGGCACGATCCAGTTCAGCGAGCACCACTTCGGGATCCAGCATGCGGATGGCGTCCAGCGAGGCCTCGACCGCGCCCTCATGACACAAGCCGGCGATCGCCGCCTGCTCGTACCCTTCGCGCGCAGCCTCCAGACAGGCATCACGCACCGCCTTCATCCGCCGCAAGGTAAGCTCGTCAATTGCCATCTTTTGACACTACGCCTGATGCCCGATCAACCACAAGATAAACTCGGATTTCCGCCGGCCCGGATTGATTGGCCGGAACTGCCAGATAGTAACGGCCGGATTCGGCGTCAAACAGTCCGTTGCGGGCGCCATGTCGGGTAAGTATCCGTCCGACCTCGTGCAGCAGCCCTTCCGCATCTTCCCTGTAGATCGCCAGCTGCCCGGTTCCACCGGGAACATACAATTCGCGATCCCGCGCATTGAAACTCAACACCTTCTCATCGCCCGGCGCCGCAATGGCTTGCAGCTGTTTGCCGGTCTGCGTATCCAGCACCGCGATCTCGTCACCGTTGCGCCCGCCTATGAACAACCGTTTGCCATCGCCGTCCAGCTCCAGCGGATAGCTTGCTCCGTCGCCTGATCCCAGCGACCAGGTTGCAAGTGGTTTGTCATCATGCAAATCAAATACGGTAATTGCATTGAGGTCCGGGAAACCGACATACAGCCTGCCTGCCGTGGCATCCACGGCCAATCCCTGAGGTTTGTCTGCGACCGTCAATTGTGTCAGCGGTTTGCCGTCGTTGTCGACCACTGCGATGCCGTTTTGAGCAGTGCGTGCATACCCAAAATAGAGCTTTTTGGATATCGGATCGAAACGCAACGCGCCTGCACTGTCTCCGAATATCACGCTGGCATTCAGATTAAGCGTCGTCGCATCGTAGAAGCTGATGGTGCCGCTGTTCCGGCAATTGATCGCCAGCCGACCATCCGGCAGGTACGTCACTTCACCGGGTCCGTTGAGTCCGGTTATCTGATTGATGATTTTGCCCTGTCCGAGATCGATAGCGAGCACGCGGTTACCGCCGGTTACGGCAACAAACAAATGCTGATGAGCGTTGTCCAGCGCCAGTCCGCCGATCTGCCCACGCACACCCGGCAACGAAATGACGCGCTGCAGGCCGAGATCGGCATACGCAGAGGATGCCGCCAGCCACAAAGAAAAGGCGACCGGAATCAGCGCCCTGCGTGCAGTCCGCACACGGCAATGGGCATCGCTTTGGACTGACTTTTTTACCGGCATCTATACCATCCACCCGCGCGACGGCGGCGCATATTCCGCTACAATCGGCGCCGGACCTCACTACGCGGATGCCAGATCATGCAAGAAACTCGCAGCCTCGGCCTCGCCACCACGACCTCAATTGTACTCGGCAATATGGTCGGATCCGGCGTATTTCTGCTCCCCGCTTCGCTGGCCATCTACGGTGCATACAGCCTGTGGGGCTGGGGCTTCAGTACTGCCGGCGCCTTGCTGCTGGCATGGGTGTTCAGCAGCCTGTCACGGCGCTTGCCCAAGGCGGGCGGCCCCTACGCCTATCCGCGCGAGGCCTTCGGTGATTTCGCCGGCTTCCTGATCGCATGGATCTACTGGCTCAGCATTCTCGGCACCAACGCGGCGATTGCGGTGGCCTTTGCCAGTTATCTGGCCGATTTCTTCCCGATACTGGCAGCTGTACCGCTACTGGGCGGGCTCGCGGCGATCGCCGCCGTGTGGCTGCTGACCGGCATCAACATCTGGGGCGTACGGGCGGCCGGCAACATGCAACTCGTGACCGTGATTCTGAAACTGACGCCGCTGCTGGCGCTGGCGGTATTCGGCATCTTCCACTTCGACCCGTCGCTCCTCACGACCAGCAATGTGACGGAATCGCCATTGTCCGCCGTCAACACCGCGGCCGCCTTCACCATGTGGGCATTTCTGGGCCTCGAATGCGCCACCGTACCGGCCGGGCACGTAAAGGATCCGGAGAAAACCATTCCGCGCGCCACTTTGTTGGGCACCGCGATTGCGGCCGCGTTCTATATCGTCTGCACCACAGTGGTCATGGGCATTATTCCGGCCGCGTCTCTGGCGCACTCCAATGCGCCTTTCGCCGATGCCGCCAAACTGCTGTGGGGCAGCTGGGCCGGCTATCTGATTGCCGCGGCCGCCATGATTTCCTGCTTCGGTGCACTCAACGGCTGGATCCTGATGCAGGGCCAGTTTCCGCAAGCCGTGGCCAGAGACGGCCTGTTTCCGAAACTGTTCGCTTCCGAATCGCGCCGTGGCACCCCCACCCTTGGCCTGGTGTTCTCCAGCGTGCTGGCGACCATCCTGATTCTGATGAATTACAGTCACGGCCTGGTTGGCATGTTCAACATCATCATCCTGCTCACCACCTTCTTCGTGCTGGTGCCGTACATGCTGTGCGCGATGGCTGAAGTGATGCTCGGTGGTACGGGCAAAACGCGGCTCAAGGCTGTCGTTCTGGCCTGTCTGGCGTTTGCGTTTGCGATCTGGGCAACTGCCGGCACCGGCAAGGATTCGCTGTTTTGGGGAACATTGTTGATGCTGGCGGGCGTGCCCATTTACGTCTGGCAAAAGCAGCGGCAGAAATCATCGGCGGTTGCCGCCTGAACCAGGCGGGAATATTCGACACGCTTGCTGCCGTATCAAGGGTGACGCGAAGTCACTGCCGAAGGTAGCGGTCTGACTTGAATATGGAGCTGAATTTCGAGCAGTTACGGTGTGTCTCGCGGCGCTATCCAGGCCGCTGGCTGCAGGGCTACGTACGCGGCAAACTCAAGACCGATCCGGTTTACGCCGCCGCGGCAGGGGAAATTCTTGCATGGCGTGTGCCGGTGCTCGATGTTGGCTGCGGGATCGGCCTGTTCGCGCATTACCTGCATAATGTCGACTGCAAAGTCGACTATCTCGGCATCGATCTTGATGCCCGCAAAATACAGATTGCTCAGCATGCTGCCGGCGGAAATAATGCCATGCAGTTTTTGCACGCGTCATGTGAAAAGCTGCCGGCCTGGCACGGTCACGTTGTCATTCTGGATACCCTGCACTATCTGGCCGCAGCAACCCAGCAGGAACTGTTGCGCGCGGCAGCGTCACGTGTTGCGCCCGGTGCGGCACTGATTATCCGCAGTGTCTTGCGTGACAACTCCTGGCGCTTTGGCGTAACCCGAGTCGAGGAATTGTTCATGCGCAGCGTGCACTGGATGCGCTACGGTGTGCAGCATTACCCCAGTGCCGGCGAACTGGAAGGTCCGCTTGCCGATGCCGGTCTCAGCCTCGAAATAACGCCGTTGTGGGGACGCACCCCGTTCAACAGCTACCTGATGATCGCCCGGCGCGACAACTGACCTTTATTGGCATCCACTGTCGCAATAATGTGCACATCCGAAGTGGTAGCCTATTTCGACGGGAGATGCTCATGACTGACAGTGAATTCACGCCTCTTTCAGGTCACTGCACGTGCGGCGAAGTCCGCTACCGCATGCTTGGCAATCCGCTGTTTGTGCACTGTTGTCATTGCCGCTGGTGCCAGCGCGAGACCGGTGCATCGTTCGCGCTGAACGCGATGATCGAAGCCGATCGCGTCGAGCTGTTGCATGGCAGCGTGGAGGTGATCAATACGCCTTCCAACAGCGGCAAGGGACAGAAAATCAGTCGCTGCCCCACCTGCCGCGTCGCCCTGTGGAGCAACTACGCCGGCGCAGGCGACAGTATCCGGTTCGTTCGTGTCGGCACACTTGACGAACCGGATCGGCTGTCACCCGATATCCACATTTTCACATCGACCAAACAACCGTGGGTGCTGCTGGGCACCGGCACGCCAGTGGTGCCCGAATACTACGATCGCAACGAATATTGGCCGAAGGAAAGTCTGGAACGCCGTGCTGCCTTGATGGCTGCGCGCTCCGGCGGTTAGCGTTTCGAAAAGAATTTCCTGAATGCGTCTATCACGCGCGCCGTATCCTGCGCACTGACGTCGAGATGCAACACCAGCCGCATGGCCGGATTAGGCAACACAGCAATACCCGACTGGGCGAGATGATCGGTCAGCGCAGCAACATCGTCAGGCGGAACCTGCAGAAAAACCATATTGGTCTGCACCGTCGCGGGATCGATTGTGAGCTGCTTGATCCCCGCCAGGCCTTCGGCGAGGGCCCTGGCATTGGCATGATCTTCGGCCAGACGTTCAACATGGTGCTCAAGCGCGTACAACCCGGCAGCCGCGAGTATCCCGGCCTGACGCATGCCGCCGCCCAGCAATTTGCGGATTCGATGCGCTTTCGCAATCAGGCTTCTGTTACCAACCAGCACCGACCCGACCGGTGCACCGAGACCTTTCGACAGGCAGATGGATACGCTGTCGAAATGCTGCGTGATGTCACGTACCGGTACGCCAAGTTTCACTGCCGCATTGAACACTCGAGCCCCGTCGAGATGAATGCCTAACCCGCGCTCGCGGGTGAATTGGCGTGCTTCTTTCAGGTAGTTGAGCGGCAAAACCCGGCCATTCTGGGTATTTTCCAGCACCAGCAGCCGGGTACGGGCGAAATGTGCGTCGTCCGGCTTGATCGCGGCGGCGACTTTATTCAGATCCAGGGTCGCATCCGGTTGATAATCGATCGGGCACGGCCACAGGCTGCCGAGTACGGCGGCGCCGCCGGCCTCGTATTTGAAGCTGTGACCCAGCGTGCCAATGATGAATTCCTCGCCGCGTTCACAATGCGCCATGAGCGCAGCAAGATTGGATTGGGTACCACTCGGAAAGAAGAGACCGGCCTCGTGGCCGGTCATCTCCGCTAAACGTTTCTGCAGACGATTGACGGTTGGATCGTCACCGAACACATCGTCTCCCACCTCGGCGGCCGCCATCGCGGCCCGCATGGCGGGTGTCGGCCGTGTAACGGTATCGCTGCGCAGATCAATCATGCCGCGATCAGCCCTTGCCGCCCTTGTCCTGCTTCGCAGGCTTGGCGTCGGATTTCTGCTGCTCGGCCCAATCCTTGTCCATTGCTTCGGTGACCTGCGTGGTCACATCGTATTTATCGCTGGAATAAA
>DASUXE010000277.1:0-10497 GCA_036378075.1 Gammaproteobacteria bacterium | reverse complement strand
CCGTATCATTACGCGCTTATGTCGAGCGGTCTGCCTGAGTTCCTGGATCTCGCGCGCGTGACGCGCCAGCCGCTGGAACGGGCGGGCCGCATTCGTATCGGGAAGATGTCGCGCTTGCGTGAGATGCTGTCTGATAGTGATAGCGATAGCGAAGTGCAGGTACATGTGTACGCACAAGACGACGGCAGCGGCCAGGTCGTTGTGCGGGGCGAAGCGCAGGCGGAACTCACTTTGGTTTGCCAGCGTTGCCTGAAGCCGATGCAGCAACACATCAGCGCGGATTTCCGGCTGGTGTGGGTGCGAAACGAGCGCGAAGCCAACGCAATACAGGATGAGTCCTGCGATCCGCTGTTATCAGCGGAAGGGCGGATCAAACTTGCAGAATTGATAGAAGATGAATTATTGCTGGCGCTGCCGATTGCGGCGCTGCATGAGGTAGATCGGTGCGAGGCAAGTGCACCTGAGCCGGAAACCCAGGCAGTAGAGCCAGAGCCACCGGCAAAACAGAATCCGTTTGCGGTGCTGGAACAATTGAAACGGCACCGTTAGCAGAAACAGAACCGAATTAATTATTGAGCAGGAGTTTAATCATGGCTGTCCAGAAAAGTCGCAAAACCCCATCCCGCCGCGGCATGCGCCGTTCACACGATGCACTGACCGGCCCGACGCTGTCGGTAGATGCCACCAGCGGTGAAACCCACCGCCGCCACAATATCACGGCGGATGGCTACTATCGCGGCAAAAAGATCCTGAACACCCGTCAGGAAGACTGAGTCATTTCGCAGTTCGAATCAGTAACGCCGGAACAAGCCATTTGTTCCGGCGATTTTCTGAACCCCACGCAGACAGGCGGCTTGTGGTCTGGTCGGCGACAAACTGGCCCTTCAGGGTCGTTTTAAAGCAGGGCTCCCAATCCCGTGAGTGATAACACGGTTACGATTGCTCTCGATGTGATGGGTGGTGACCACGGCCCTGCTGTGATCATACCGGCCGCGCTCGAGATGCTGTCCCGGCATGCATTCCTGCATGTCATCCTGGTCGGTGACAAGGAAACTCTGGAAACCGAGTTGGCCGACCGCAGCGTGTACGGCGACCGCCTTGTCATCCGGCATGCATCCCAGATGGTATCGATGGATGAATTGCCGTCGCAGGCATTGCGCGGAAAGAAAGATTCTTCCATGCGCGTCGCCATCAACCTGGTCAAGGAAGGCGTTGCCGATGCCTGCGTAAGCGCCGGCAACACCGGCGCCCTGATGGCAACGGCACGTTTCGTATTGAAGACAATTCCCGGTATCGATCGTCCGGCGATCTGCGCCCTGATACCGTCCCACGACGGCCATACCCACATGCTTGATCTGGGCGCCAATGCCGATTGCACCTCGGAACAATTGTTCCAGTTCGGTGTTATGGGCGCCGCCCTGGCAAATGCCGTGTACGGTATCGATGAACCGCGAGTCGGCTTGCTGAATATCGGCGAAGAGGAAATCAAGGGTAACGAGAAGGTCAAGGAAGCGGGGAAACTGCTTGCCGCCAGCCACCTCAATTACATCGGTTTTGTCGAAGGCAATCTCTTTTTCTCCAAGGACGTTGACGTCGTTGTGACCGATGGATTCGTCGGCAACGTTGCGTTGAAAACCATGGAGGGTCTGGCCAAGATGATCGGTCAGTACATTCGCGAGGAATTCCGGCGCACTCTCATTACGCGTTGTCTGGCATTGGTAGCGCTCCCGGTTTTGCACGCCCTCAAACGCCGGCTTGACCCGCGCCACTATAATGGCGCCAGTCTGCTGGGCTTGAAAGGTGTGGTTGTGAAAAGCCACGGCAGCTCCGACAGCGTCGGATTTGCCAGCGCGATCCGCATCGCCATACTTGAAGTACAGAATCAGGTGCCGCAACGTATCAGCAGGCTTCTCGAAAATCAGCTGGCAGACAGGCAGGTGAACAATGACTGAACGCATCTATTCCCGTATCAGCGGGACCGGGCTTGGCCTGCCGGAGCGCATCCTGAGCAATAAGGATCTGGAAAAAATGGTCGACACCACGGACGAATGGATTCGTTCGCGTACCGGCATCGAACGCAGGCACATTGCATCCGAAGGCGAGACCAATCTGGATTTCTGCGAACAGGCCGCGCGCAACGCCATGCAGGCAGCCGGTGTCGGTCCGGAAGACATCGATCTGGTCATTGTCGGCACCACTACGCCGGATCAGGTATTTCCGAACATGGGCTGTCTGTTGCAACGACGCCTGGGTATCCATGGCCCGATGGCGTTCAGCCTGGAGGCGGCGTGCGCTGGATTTATCTACGCACTGGATATTGCCGACAAATACATCCGCACCGGTGGTGCGAAGTGTGCCCTGGTGGTCGGCGGCGAAACCCTGTCGCGGATGACCGATTACACCGATCGTGGAACATGCATTCTGTTCGGCGATGGTGCGGGCGCCGTGATACTGCAGCCGTCCGATGAGCCGGGCATTCTTTCCACGCATGTGCACGCAGATGGTCAGTATGCCGACATGCTGTATTTCCCCTCCGGCGTTTCCAAGGGATTCAATGATCTCAAATCCGGCAAGGATTTCATCCAGATGAAGGGCAACGAGGTCTTCAAGGTTGCCGTGCACAAACTTGGTGAAATCGTGGTGGAAGCGCTCGAAGCCAATAACATGACGGGCGACGACATCGACTGGCTGATTCCGCATCAGGCCAATCTGCGCATCATCGATGCCACGGCGCGCAAACTCAAGATGCCGATGGAACGGGTAATCCTGACTATTCAGGAACACGGCAATACCTCGACCGCGTCGGTGCCGATGGCGCTGGATGTGGCGGTTCGGGATGGCCGCGTCAAACGTGGCCAGACGATATTGCTGGAAGCGTTTGGTGGTGGATTTACCTGGGGTGCGGCGTTGATCCGATTCTGAGCAGGTCGGTTCGCAGCATACGGTTCAGATGGGCGCCAGTCTTGCTGGCGAGAACAACAAAAAAGGGGAGGGCATGGCCCTCCCCTTGTCGTATCGGCTGAGCCGATTTCGCTCACATGGTCGCGGGTTTGACACTGATGGGTTTGCCGACCAGGAGGGTCGGTGCACCCGCCGCATAGGCTGCCTTGTTGTAAGCAGGCACGTCGGTTTGCAGTATCGAATTGAATTGCGTCAGCGCCTGATTCAACTTGCCTGACAATTCGCGGCCCGTTTCCGCAACGGCCGGCGGGTAGGGCTGTGGATCGCCAAGATAGGCGTACATCATGTACTGCAAGGAATCATCCAGGCTCTGCAGGTAGTGAATGTCGTCCTCGATGGCATCGTGCTGTACCTCTGAGTTGTACACACTATCCTTGAGCGTCGAGAGCTTTTTGTCCAGTGCCTTGGCTTGTTTGATGGCCTCGGCGTACTCGGTCTTCTGGTCGCTTTCAGTTGCCTTGCTCTCGAAGCCGCCAAGACTGCCTTGCATGGCCACGACACGATTCAGCATCTCGTGCAGTGCACTGACCTGATTGCGCGTTGCCAGCCCACGCTCGGTACGGTCCTGCATCTCAGCCACTGACAGCTTCTGGTTCGGATCGCTGGTTACTTCGGCCTGAGCAGTCTCGGTTTTTCCGTTCACGGTAACCGCGATCGTATAGGTACCAGGTAACACCAGCGGACCGGAGTTACCGCCAAAACCTTCACCCATATGGTGCTCGAAATCCAGTTTGACGGGGCCGGCATAGCGCATATTCCAGACAAATCGGTTAACGCCTTCTTTCGACGCACCGTATTTGGTGTCTATGATTGTGCCTTTACTGTCCTTGATCACGATCTTGACCGGCGATTCGTCTGCTTTCTTTTCAGCAGGCGACGCTTTCAGTTCCTTGGCGAGGTAGTAGTCCACCACCACACCGTGCGGTGCATTGGGTGTAGTGAATGCGGGTTCTGCGCCTTCGCCACGGTTCCAGGTGATGAACTGGGTGCCGGGTGCGATGCCGAACAGATGGAACGGCTGATCCTTGACCTGATCGTCCATCTGTTCGAATGGACGCAGATCGTCCAGCACGAACAAGCCGCGACCGTGTGTGGCCACCACCAGATCATGATTCACAAACTTCAGATCGTACACGGGTGCGACCGGAAAATCGGCTTTCAGCTGTTGCCAGTGCTTGCCGCTATCCCGTGAGTACCAGAGTCCGGTCATGTTGCCGAGTACCAGCAGACCGCGCTGGTTCGGATCTTCGCGCACCACGCTGACGCCCTGGTCAGGCAGACCGTCATCGATACGGTGCCAGGATTTGCCGTAGTTGTCGGTGGCGTACACATGCGGCTGGTTGTCATCCAGCATGTGGCCGTCGAATGCGACATACGCAGTGCCGGCGTCGAACGGTGATACGCCGATTTGATAGACGCGTTCCCACTTTGGCGCGCCGGAGGGCGTGGCATCGCTCCAGTGCTTGCCGCCATCGCGCGTGACATGCACCAGACCGTCGTCGCTGCCCGCCCAGATCACGTTCTGATCGGTCGGGGCCAGCGTGAGCGACAGCAGTGTGTCGTAATTTTCAGCGCCGGAAATATCGTAATTTACCGGGCCGCCCGGCAATTGCTGTTTGCTCTTGTCATCGCGGGTGAGGTCACCGCTGATGGCATCCCAGTGGATTCCGCCGTCGGTCGACTTAAATACGACGTTGCCACCCAGAAATACGGTGTTTGCGTCGGTCGGGGAAACGGCAATCGGCGAGGTCCAGTTGAAGCGGTACTTCAGGTCTGCCAGCTTGGTGTCGTTGATAAACCCCGGTCCGCGAATGTACGGCATGGTGAAAATCGAACGGTGCGTGCTCAGATCGTAGCGGCCGATCGCGCCGTCCTGTGAATCCGAGTAAATGATGTTCGGGTTGCTTGGGGCGGGTACAGCATACTCGCCATCACCACCAGTGACGGTGAACCAGTCGGCGCCGGATACGGCATCGTCCGCCAGTGTGCTTGATGGGCCACACCATGCACTGTTGTCCTGCAATCCACCGCACAGGTTGTAGGGTGTGCGGCTGTCTGCCGCCACCATGTAAAACTGTTCAATGGGCAGGCTGTCCAGGAAGCGCCAGTTTTTTCCACCGGTGATGGTCAGGTAAACACCGCCATCGTTGCCCTGGATAATGCGATCCGGGTTTTGCGGATCGATCCAGATGGCGTGATGATCGACATGAACACCGCGATCCACCGGTTTGGCGGTCTTCCCGCCATCATCCGAGCGCCACAGCATGAATGACAGGAAATACACCCGATTTTCGTCGTTGGGTGCAACGGCCATGCGCGAAAAATAGAACGGGCGCACGTCGAGATTGTAGTTGTCGCTGATCTTGCTCCAATCGTCGCCCATGTTATCCGAGCGCCACAACAGGCCCTTGCCTCGCTTGGCTTCAATCAGCGCGTATACGCGATTGGAATTGCTGGGCGCGACGGCCAGCGCAATGCGGCCAAGCGGTCCCTCGGGGATGTCCTTGGTGAGCTTGGTCCAGGTATCGCCACCGTCGGTGGAGCGCCAGATACCGCTGCCAGGGCCGCCATCATCCAGGGTCCAGGGATAGCGCCGCACCTGCCACATGGCGGCATACAGCACCCTGGGATTGTTCGGGTCCATGACCAGGCTGGCGACGCCGGTCTGGTCGTTCACGAACAGGACTTTTTTCCAGGTCTTGCCACCGTCTGTGGTCTTGAACACGCCACGTTCGGCGTTGGGTGCCCAGATATGGCCGAGGGCGCCGACGAAAACGGTATTGGAATCATGTGGATCGACTGCAATATCGGAAATCTGGCCGGCGTCCTTCAGTCCCATGAATTTCCAGCTGTGGCCCGCGTCGGGTGAAAAATACACCCCGGCACCACTTAGCACATTGTTGCGCACGTTCGCTTCGCCCGTACCCACCCACACCAGGTTGGAGTTTGACGGCGCGACGGCGATGGCGCCGATGGATGCCGTGTCGGCATCCTTGAGTACGGCGTCCCAGTGCTCGCCGCCATCGGTGCTTTTCCAGACACCGCCGGCCGCGGCACCGACATAGTAGATGTGCGGGTTGCCGGGGATGCCGACCACGGCGCTGACCCGGCCACCAGCGACTGCGGGGCCGAGGTTACGGAATTTCAGATTCTGAAAGGGATCGGGTTGTTTGGCGGCTTCTTTGCCAGCCGCTGAAACTGACGTGAGGGGTAATAGAAACAGAAGGAAAAACAGACTGAAAACAGACACTAAGCCGGACTTCTTCATCATAATTCTCCGGGCGTTGGGGGGGCAGAGGAAATTATATGTTCGCTGTTAGTGCAGGCTTAAGGCGGCAAAGTTCCCGGGGATCGGCGCTGGATTTGCTGATGCCGTCAGCCTGTCGCCGACAATATGGGTTCCCTGTTCCTGTGCACTGCCGCGCCTAGAAATAGGCTCGCAGGCGCAGGGTCGTGGTGTTGGCGTGCAGGGTGTCGTGAGCGTATGAAAGGCCGACTGCCAGATAGTTCGTGGCATTGAAGATGATCCCGATCGCCGCCTCGTTGGCATTCCTGGTCAGATAGTCGTGTGCCAGGCTGGCATCGAACTCGATGCGGGCTGTGGCCCGGTGACGTACCCCCAGCAGCAAACGGTAACCGTCATCGGTACGCGCAGTGCGCTGAAAGGTGGTGCGATTATTCAGATACAGCAGGTCCGTATAGTAATCGGTGTCTTCACTGAATGAATTTTCGCCCCTGATACCGACCCAGTAGCCATGACTATTGATATCGGTGGGCGTCGCCGGGGTATCCATGCGTGCGTATCCGGCCAGCACCTGAATGTCAGGGTCCGAAATCGTGTAGGAAAATTGCAGCGATGGCCCCTTGCTGCTTTCTCCCTGTTGCGGGCTGAAATGCTGATAATCGAGTTCCGCGTAATCGTAACTGAAATTTCCCGCCCAGGCCGCAACCGGGATCAGTAACAGCGGAGCAAGCAGCAAAGCAGACAGTTTCACAAATATCTCCCTTTATTTAATGGACCAGCGCATTCAGGTTGAAGATCGGCAACATGATGCCCAAGACGATCAGCAGTACCAGGACACCCATTACCAGAATCAGGACCGGTTCAAGTACGCCCAACAGCATACCGGTCAGTGTTTCCAGTTCACGCTCCTGACTGATAGCTGCACGATCGAGCATGGTGTCAAGTTCCCCGCTGGCTTCGCCACTCGCAATCAGATGTACCATCATGGGCGGAAACAGACCGCTGCGCGCCAGCGCCTGACTGATTGCCGCACCTTCACGGACCCGTAACGCCGCTTCTGCGACTGCCTCACGCATCGGTATGTTGAGGATGACCTCGCCTGAGATGCGCATGGAATCAAGCACCGGTACGCCACTGCCGGCGAGAATGCTCAAGGTGCGTGTAAACCGGGAGGTATCGACGCCTCTTACCAGGCGGCCGACCAGCGGCATGCGTAATTTTGTCCGGTCCCAGCGCCTGCGTACGTCGGGTTTGGCGAGCGCACGTTTCACTGCATAGGCGGCAAGGATGATTGCAATCAGCAGCCAGATTCCATAGTGAGTCAGAAATTTGCTGATGGCGATGAGTGCGATGGTCAGCCAGGGCAGGCCCTGGCCGGTATGGATGTATACCTCGGTGACCTTGGGGACCACATAGGTCATCAGCAGCACTACGATCGAGATCGCGACGATGGTGAGAATCAGCGGATAGATCATCGCGATCGACATCTTTTGTCGCAGACGTTGATGATTTTCGGCGTAATCGGCCAGTCGCTCCAGCACACCGTCCAGGTGCCCGGTGTGTTCGCCGGCGGCGACGGTGGCGCGGAAGATTTCCGGAAAGATGTGCGGGAATTGTCCCAGTCCGTGCGCCAATGTATGACCTTCCATGACTCGCGAGCGGACCGAAAGCAGCATGCTCTTCAGGCGCGGCTTTTCGTTCTGCTGGGCGGCCGCGAGCAACGCTTCCTCAACCGGCAGCGCGGAGCGTACCAACGTCGCAAGCTGCCGGGTAATCAGTGCGAGATCGGTCGAGCTGATGCCGCGCCGGAGGCTCAAACCGGATTTCGAACTTTTGCTTTCCTGCTCCGAGGCTTCGCTGATGTTCAGCGGGGTGAGGCCTTGTTCGCGCAGTTGCTGCCTGACCTGGCGCGGTGTGTCGCCTTCGATAACGCCCTTTTTCTCGCGGCCTCGCGCGTCGAGTGCAATGTAGTCAAATGCGCCCATTTGAATCAGTCTTCCCGTGTCACGCGGAGGACTTCTTCAACACTGGTTTCGCCGGCGAGCACACGGCGGCGTCCATCCTGGCGGATACTGGGCGTCTTGGTGCGGGCGTAATGTTCGAGATCCTGTTCGCCGCTGCCGTCGTGAATCATGCTGCGCATGTGATCGTCGACCATCACGATTTCGTACACGCCGGTGCGGCCCCGGTAACCGGTGCGGTTGCATTGTTCGCAGCCTGCCGGGCGGTATAGGGTCGGTGGCTGATCCCGTGGCAGGTCCAGAGCAAGAATCTCGCGTTCACCGGCCGTATAGGCTTGTTTGCAGTCCGGGCATAACAGTCTTACCAGACGTTGTGCGAGCATGCCCAGCAGACTGGAGGAGAGCAGGAACGGTTCAACGCCCATGTCGCGCAAGCGGGTCACCGCGCCGACGGCGGTATTGGTGTGCAGGGTGGAAAGCACCAGGTGACCCGTCAACGAGGCTTGCACTGCAATTTCAGCAGTCTCGATGTCGCGAATTTCACCCACCATCACCACGTCCGGGTCCTGGCGCAGAATGGCCCGCAGGCCGCGCGCGAAGGTCATTTCGACGCGCGTGTTGACCTGCGTCTGTCCGATGCCGTCGATGTAGTATTCGATCGGGTCTTCCACCGTCATGATGTTGCGGCTGCGGTCGTTGAGCTGCGCCAGTGCCGCATACAAGGTGGTGGTCTTGCCGGAACCGGTAGGGCCGGTGACCAGAATAATGCCGTGCGGTTTGTGAATCAGATTGCTGAGCAGGCTCTGCGTTTCATGCTGCATGCCGAGATGATCAAGTTCGAGTCGCCCTGCCTGTTTGTCGAGCAAACGCAAGACCACGCGCTCGCCATGTCCCGAAGGAATGGTCGAGACGCGCACATCGACTGCGCGTCCGGCGATGCGCAGCGAGATGCGGCCGTCCTGAGGCAGGCGCTTTTCGGCAATATCGAGTTTTGCCATGACCTTGATGCGTGAAACCACCAGCGGCGCGACTGCGCGCCTCGATTCGAGCACGACCCGCAATACGCCATCCACGCGCAGGCGTACCACCAGCCGGTTCTCGAAAGGTTCGATATGGATATCGGAGGCGTTTTCCTTAACAGCTTCTGTGAGCAGTGCGTTGATGAGGCGGATGATGGGAGCATCGTCTTCGCTTTCCAGCAGGTCTTCCGGTTCCGGCAGTGCCTGGGCGACGCTGAACAAATCCACATCTTCGTCCAGTCCTTCCATCATCTGCATAGCGCTGTTCGACTGCTCTTCGTACGCCTGCTGCAGCAGCGCATCGAACTCTTCGCTGCTCACGCTGCGTATCTGCATGGGCACGGCCAGCACCCGGCGCATTTCAAGCAGGGCTTCCGGCGGCGCATCCTGGCGGCAGACAACCTGGGCGCCGTTTTCGGTCAGCGCCTCCACCAGCACGCCGTGACGTTTGGCAAACGAGAACGGAATACCACGTACCGCATCGGGCTGGGCAGCTTCGACTGAAGTCGATGGGACAGCGGATTCGGCTGCCAGCGCCATGTTACGGACCGCCTGCGGGCGATGGTGTGCCGCTGCCGGCTGCAGCCGGTTTTGCAGTGGAACCGGCGGCGGGTGCTGGAGCCGATGCTTTCACAGGGGGACGCGTGCTGCCCGCAGTTGGCACAGTCTGATCCCGGTCGTCGAATACCGGCTGTTTGAGTTCGTCCAGAACGGGGCGCTTCTCGCCGGGCATCAGTTGCACGGCACCCTGATTCTGGATCTGCAATTGGCGCAGATACTTGTACTGCTGACTGGTGTAGTGGGTCGCCGTTTCCGAATCCTTCAGAATCGTCGGCTGGATGAATACCATGAGGTTGCGTTTGGTGTTCTGCGTGCTCCGGTAACGGAACAGGTTGCCGAGCAGGGGAATGCTGCCGAGCACCGGGACCCGCTGTTCGGATTCAATCAGGTCGTGATCAATCAGCCCGCCTAGCACGACGATTTCATGATCCTTTGCGAGCACACTGGTCTTGATTTCGCGCTTGTTGGTGACCGGCTGTCCACCCACACTGGCGCCGGTCAGGTTCGAGACGACCTGATCGATTTTCAACAGAATCGAATTGCCCTCGTTGATCTGCGGCGTCAGTTTGAGTTCCAGTCCAACGTCCTCACGCTGGACGGTCTGGAACGGATTGATGGAAGCAGGAGTGCCGCCACCTATACCGCCGCCGGTGGTGTTGGTGTATTGACCGGTTACGAAAGGCACCTGTTGCGCGACCTTGATATCCGCTTCCTGGTTGTCGAGCGTGGTGATGCTGGGCGTGGACAAGAT
>DASUXE010000276.1:0-3511 GCA_036378075.1 Gammaproteobacteria bacterium | reverse complement strand
GATGCTGACCAGCATGCGTTGATGGCGTTTGGGGATCAGCGCGCCGGCTTCCATGACCACGCTGCGCAATTCTTCGCTGCTCATCGAATGACGCGCGCTATCCAACCGGTTTACGCCGAATAGCTGCAACAGGCTGTTGGCAAGCAGGTTGACCAGCCATACGACCGGGTAAAGAAGCTGCAACAGCGGCAACAACACGAAGCTGGCAGGGAATGCGAAGCGTTCCGGATAAAGCGCGGCGAGGGTCTTGGGCGCGACTTCGGAAAAGATGAGTACCAGCAGCGCCAGCAGTATGGTCATGACCAGCACCGCGCTGTCGCCGCCGATGCGCAGCGCGATCAGGGTGGCCAGCGCGGAAGCTGCGATGTTCGCGAGAGTATTGCCCAGCAGCACGATGCCGATGAAGCGGTCGGGGCGTTGCCAGAGCCGCTCGGCGAGTTGTGCGCCACGATGTCCGGCGTGTGCCAGGTGTCGCAGGCGATGTCGATTGAGCGAAATGAGGCCGGTCTCGGAACCTGAAAAAAATGCCGAGACAATCAGAAGCAGGATCAGGCCGGCGATCAGAATCCAAAGTGGCACCGTTTCCAAAAGCTTGCTTACTCCATGCGGGGCGGTACCCCGGCCAGTTCAGGAGCCGATACTCCAGTGTCGTCCCAGAATGAGTTCCAGCACCAGTTTGCTGCCGAAATAGGCCAGCATCAGCACGATGAAGCCGCTCAGCGTCCAGCGAATCGCAGTGCGACCGCGCCAGCCAAACCGCCAGCGTCCCCACAGCAGCACCGCAAACACCACCCATGCGACGATCGACAGCACCACTTTGTGGGTCAGGTGCTGGGCGTGAAGATCGGTAATGAACATCAGGCCGGTGAACAGTGCCAGCGTCAACAGCACGAATCCGGCAGCAATCAGCTGAAACAGGAACTGTTCCATTTCCTGAAGCGGCGGCAGTGTGCTCCACCATACGCCGGGTGCGCGCTGGCGGAGGCGGTAATCCTGCATCGCGATCAGCAGGGCCTGCAGGGCGGCAACCGCGAGCAGACTGTAGGCAATGAGCGACAGGATAATATGTGTGTTAAGCGGCCAGTCCGTTTCCAGCACCATCAGCCGGTCACTGGGGAACAGCTCAGCCAGGATGATCGTGACACCCGCCAGCGGGAACAGAGCCAGTCCCAGATTGCCGAATTTGGGGCGGGCCAGCGACACCAGCGCCACGATGGCCATCAGCCAGCCCACCAGCGAAGCCGTATTGAAGAAGCCCAGATCCATGCCATGCGGGATGAAGATCAGTGCGTAGAGCGCGATCGTATGCAGCAGGATCGCAGCCAGTCCTGCGCTGCCCGCAAATCCGTTGCCTTCACGGAGCAGGCGCGGGCCTTTGTGCATCAAGCGCAGCAGCAAACCGGCGGCTGCCAGCAGGTACAGAATCAGGGCGAGGACGGCAATACCATTGAAACGCATGGGTATCTGCAGCTAATGACCGTTAGCGATACCCCATCATCGCATAGCCAGCCGCTTCGGGTGAAGCGCCGGCGATACCATGTGCTAAGCTTCGCGTGGGGGTGATGCGCCGCGGCCACGGCGCCGGGTACAGCATATGCGAATAAAAATACTGGGTTGCAGCGGCGGCATCGGTGCGGGGCTCAGAACCACGTCGCTGCTGGTAGACGATGACATCCTGATCGATGCCGGGACCGGCATTGGCGATTTGCCGCTGCCGGAACTGCGCGCGATCCGGCACCTGTTTCTGACCCATTCGCACCTGGACCACACCTGCGGCCTGCCGCTGCTGGTGGACACCATCTTCGATACCCTCAAGACCCCGCTCATGGTTCGTGGCCGGGTCGAGACCCTGGACGCAGTCCGCAAATACATCTTCAACTGGATACTCTGGCCGGATTTTGAAGAGCTGCCCAGCGCGGACAAGGCAGTGCTCAAGTACGAGCCAGTGGCGCTTGGCGCCCGCGTCAAACTCGGCAACCGGACGCTGCATGTAATCGAGGTCAATCACACTGTGCCCGGGGCAGGTTACGTGATCGAATCCAACGGCAAGGTATTCGCATTCAGCGGCGACACCGCAACCAACGACACCTTCTGGGATGCGTTGAACGCGTATCCGCAAGTTGATGTGCTGGTGGTGGAAACTGCTTTTGCCAACCGCAATGAGCAGCTGGCAGAGATGGCCCGGCATTATTGTCCCCGCACCCTGGCGGCTGATCTGGTCAAGCTCAAGCATGACCCCGATATCTACATCACGCATCTCAAGCCCGGCGCAGAGGACCTGATTTTTTCCGAGGTTCAGTCCGCATTGCCGGATCGGCGGGTAAACCGGCTCAAGGGTGGCGAGGTGTTCGAGTTATAATCCCCGCAGCCCCAGTTCCGGTCCAATCAGATTAACCATCATGTTTGATTCACTCAGTGAGCGCCTGACCCGCACCCTGGAGTCGCTGCGTGGCAGCGGACGCCTGACCGAGAACAATATTCGCGACGCATTGCGCGACGTACGGATGGCGCTGCTGGAAGCGGACGTCGCGCTGCCGGTGGTGAAATCCTTCACCGAACTGGTGCGCGAACGCGCGCTCGGCGCAGAAGTCCTGAAAAGCCTGACGCCTGGGCAGGCATTCATCAAGATCGTGCACGATGAACTGCTGCGGGTTTTGGGCGAGGGTGACACCACGCTCGATCTCAAGGTCACGCCACCCGCGGTGATTCTGTTGGCGGGCTTGCAGGGTGCAGGCAAGACCACCAGCGCGGCGAAACTGGCACGCCTGCTCAAGGACCAGATGGGCAAGCGTGTGTTGCTGGTGAGTACCGATATCTACCGGCCGGCCGCGCGTGAACAATTACAGCGTCTGGCAAGCGAAATCAACGTGGATTATTTCGCGCCTGCCAGCGACGAACCGGTTGCGATCGCGATACTGGCGCTGACTGAAGCGCGCAAACGATTGCACGACGTCCTGATTGTTGATACCGCCGGAAGACTGCACGTCGATGCGGCGATGATGGAGGAAGCGCAGCGTATTCACGCGGCCGTGTCACCCAGCGAGACCTTGTTCGTGGTGGATGCCATGGCCGGTCAGGATGCCGCGAACGCGGCAGCGGCATTCGGTGCAAGTCTGCCCATTACCGGGATCGTGCTCACCAAGACCGATGGCGACGCGCGTGGCGGTGTGGCCTTGTCGGCCCGGCATATCACCGGTGCGCCGATCAAGTTCATGGGCGTCGGTGAAAAAGTCGCGGCGCTGGAAGCCTTTCACCCGGAACGTGTCGTGTCACGGATCCTCGGTATGGGCGACGTGCTGAGTCTGGTCGAACAGGCGCACCAGCAGGTCGATCATGCCAAGGCCGAAAAACTTGCCAACAAACTCAAAAAGGGCAAGGGTTTTGATCTGGAAGATTTCCGCGATCAACTGCAGCAGATGCAGAACATGGGCGGGTTATCGGCGATGCTCGACAAGCTGCCGGGTGCGGGCCGGATTCCCGAACAGGCCAAATCGCAATTCAGTGACAAGGA
>DASUXE010000275.1:0-13828 GCA_036378075.1 Gammaproteobacteria bacterium | reverse complement strand
GAGAAGTGGCGCGAGGTCTCCGGTAAATTATCCGCTTGCGGTTCGCGGACCGAGGCAACCCCGAGAACCCGCCAGCCGCGCGCAGCCATATCGACGACTGCCTTTTCAAGTGCCTGCCGGCGCGTGGCTTCCGGATTGCAGAGTTCCATGATGGCTTCCGGCGCACCCTTGCAGGCGCCGACGATTGAACCATCCGCATGTCTGAGAATACGGGTGATCGCCAGCAGATTGTGGGTCAGCGGATATTCGCGTAACAGCGAAACTTCCGACTGGCTGCCGGCTTCCTGGAACAGCGCTTGCTCCATCGGATCGAAACTGTCCGGCGTGCTGGCCAGCGCGCCGCAACGCAGGATGTCCGCAAATTCCTGATTCGGTATCTGACTGGATGCATCGAATTCAAATAAATCACTGCCGTTGTGCAATGCCGCCAGCCGCATCCGGTTCATGGTCAGAGTGCCGGTCTTGTCGACACATAGCACGCTGGTGGCGCCCAGCGTTTCGATGGCATTCATGCGGCGCGTGAGCACGCTGTAACGCGCGAGACGCCAGGCGCCCAGGGCCAGAAACACCACCAGTACCACCGGAAATTCTTCCGGCAGGATGCTCATTGCGAGTGTCAGGCCGGCGAGCGCGCCGCGTATCCAGCCCGCCCCGCCGAGCGCATAACCCACCGCCACCACGACGCTGATGGCGCCGCCGATGACGGCGAGGATCCGCACCACGCGGCGGGTTTCGGTCTCAAGTCGTGTAACCGGATGTTCAAGTGCGGTGAGCGAATGGCCGATGGCACCGATTGCGGTTTCACGGCCGGTTCGCTGCACCCGCATCAATCCGCGGCCCTGTACCACCAGGGTTCCGGATGACACGCCAGATTGCTCGCCGACCGGTGCGCGCAGCACCGGCACCGATTCGCCGGTAAGCAGCGACTCGTCCACATGAATTCCCGGACCTTCGATGAGCGTCCCGTCAGCCGGAATCCGGTCGCCTTCACCGATGACTACCAGGTCGTCAGGGACCAGTTCACGGGCCGGCACCAGAATGCGAATTCCGTCGCGAATCACCAGCGCACGCGGACTGGTAAGTTGCTTGAGCGCGGACAGGGCGCGTTCGGTCTTGAATTCCTGATAGACCGTGATGGCGATAACCAGCAGCACAAATGCCAGCAGCATGAGCGCATCGCGAAGATTACCCAGTATCAGGTACAACGCACCGCAGGCCACCAGCAGCAGGAACATCGGGTCGTGCATCACATCCAGAAACAGATGCAGCAGGTTGCGCGGCTTGCCTTGAGGCAGCTCGTTGGGACCGACGGCGCCGAGCCGGTCGGCGGCCGCGCGGCTGCTCAGGCCCTTGAAGCTGTGCGGGGGAGTGTTGTGTTCCGGCATGACGCACCGTCAGTGTTATCGGCCTGCAGTATGGGAGGCCGGCCCCGGTGATGCGTTGATCTGGCTCAAGCCGGCGATTCGTGTGGCGCCCGCCAGTGCCGATTCAATCGTGGCAGAATGTGCCCGGCAGCGTGATGCCGTGGGAACAGCAACCAGCCGCAAGATGATCCAGCAGACTGCTCAAGCCTATTTCGTCTATATCCTGGAATGCAGAGGCGGGCGCCTGTACACCGGCATCACCACCGATATAGAGCGGCGCGTTGCCGAACACCGCGATGGCAGACGCGGCGCGCGTTTTACCCGCGCGCATCCGCCGGCGGCGTTGCGTGCGTCGCAGCAGGTGGCGGATCGGTCCGAAGCCCTGAAACTGGAGGCGGCATTGAAGCGTCTGCCCCGTGCAGGCAAGCTGGAATGGATCGCGCAACACGCGGCGCGATAAACCCGCAGACTTGAGCGCGCTACATCGCGCAGGGAGAAGCAGAGCATGCCGGCAACACGTAAAAAGAAAACCCCGGGCAAGCGCGCCGCAACCGGACGCAAACGCCTCGCGGTAAGCAAATCCCGTCGCGGCCTCGATGCCGGTGAGATTGTGCTGGCACCGGAGGCAGCTGCGCTGGCCGGATTGACCGAGCAGGTACGTAACGCTGGCGGTGCGGCAGTCGGGGGTTATCGCGAGCCGCTATCCGGTCGTCCGGTGCTGTTGGCGACGCTGCCGATCAGCGCGGTGCAGCCCACGCCGTTTCAGCGCGATCTGTCGCCGACCCATACCAAGCGGCTGGCGCAGAAGATCGATGAGAGCGGTGCATTTCTGGATCCGATCATCGTGGTGCGCGGTGAAGATGGCAGCTTCTGGACGCCCAACGGGCGTCACCGCCTGGCAGCAGCCAAGGTGCTAGGGCTGAAATTGATCACAGCGCTGGTGTCACCCGACGAAGCGCTCGCATTCCGTATCCTGGCGCTGAATACCGAGAAAGCGCACAACCTCAAGGACCGGGCACTGGAAGTCATCCGGATGGCGCGCAATCTTGCCAAGCGCAAGCCGCGCGCCAAGGAGAACGACTTTGCCGCCGAATTCGAGGCGCCGGAATTTCTCACGCTCGGCATTCTCTACGCGGAAGACAAGCGCTTCGCCGGCGGCGCCTACAGTTCGTTTCTCAGGAAGGTCGACCGTTTCGGCGAGCGCAGCCTGCCGGTGAGTTTGCGGCAGCGGGAAGCCTATGCGGCGCGCTTGAAACAGATTGATGTACAGGTCAAGAAGATCGTCGCGAAACTTCATGCGCGCGGTTTCAAATCACCCTATCTGCGCAATTACGTGGTGGCACGCATCAATCCGGTACGTTTCCACCGCATCAAGAAAAGCAACAGCAAACCGCCAATGGAAATCGGCGCTGCCCTGACGCGCATGGCTGCGGCCGCGCGCAACTTCGATGTCGCATCGGTCAAGGCCAGCGATCTGGCGATTGTCGCGGCGATGTCACAGGATTGAGCGGCAATAGTCAGGCGCCCGCGGCGGATTCGACGATCTGTGAAAGTTCGGCCGGCCGGGGCGCGCTTTGCAGCACATGGATCGTGCCGCTTCGATCTTTCCACACCAGCCCCGGCGTACCGAGAATGCCAAATTCGCGCGCCAGCTTGGAGTGCATCATCAGTTTCAGGCGCATCGAGAAATCCAGTTGACGCAACGGCGCGATGCCGCCGCCCGGGCTGCCGCCGGGACTTGCACCCCAGGCCAGTTCGTTCTGGCGTAATGCCTTGAGCGGATCGTCGGCTTCGAGAATGGCAGCTGCCTTGGTGGGACTGGTATCGGAAATGATGCCGACCAGAATGTAGCGCACTTGCAAGCCGTGTTTGTATTGAGTCTGCGCGTCGCGCCAAAAATCGTGGCAATACGGACAATTCGGATCGATGAAGGCGTACAGCACATGCTGTGGTTTGGCGGCACCTTCCGCGATCCAGTCCGTGGTCTCGAGCTGTTGCCATTGTGCCTGAAGCATGGACTGGCTGACTTCCTGGCCAGCAGCGACCGGAGTGAAAGCAGACAGCACGGTAGCGAGGAGCAGGCCGGCAAGCAGGCGCAGGACGGAGGCGTTGTGGCGGGTGTTCATGGGCGCGGTGCTCCAGACGGATTCGGGGTACATGGTACATGGGACAGCCAGGGCGGGCTGAATATTTCAGCAGGCCGGCGCTTCACGGGAGCCGGACCGGTGCTGATATAGTGTGCTTCCCGTTTGCGAGGACGATCCCGATGAAATTGCCCAGTCTGTTTGCGAGCATGCTGCTGTTCACATTGACCTGTTCCGTGCACGCGGCCGATTCGCCGGCAGCGAGCGGATTTCAACTGGACGATTTGCAGAAACTGGTGAGCATCGACGATCCGCAGCTGGCGCCGGACGGCAGGCAACTGGCGGTGATCGTATCGCGACCGGACTGGAAGAACGACAAGAGTAAATCGGAGATCGATCTGGTCGATGTGACCAGTGGCGCCATTCGTGTACTCACCTACAATCGCGAAGGGCTGGGTTCGCCGCGCTGGTCGCCGGATGGCACGCGCCTGGCGTTCCTGGCCAAAGATGCCGAAACCAAACAGACGCAGATTTACGTCATGCCAATGAACGGTGGCGATGCGGTGCGCGTGACGGACAGCAAGCAGGGCGTGGATGAATTCAGCTGGAGCCCGGACGGCAAACAGCTTGCGTTCGTCTCCCAGGATCCGCCGGTCAATGAAAAAGCAGTCAAGGCGCACGACGACGTGTTCCGCGTCACCGACGGCAATTTCCTGATTCGCGCCGCGATCGCGCCCTGGCATCTGTGGGTAGTGGCAAGCACGGGTGGTACGGCGAAACGGCTGACCCATGGCGATTTCAGTCTGCAGACCGATCAGGAAGGCGCGACACCGCTGGTCTGGAGTCATGACGGCAAGCGCATCATTTTCACCGAATTCCCGGGCCCTTACTGGGGGCCATCGTTCCATTCGGTGATCGCTGAAATCGATGCAAGCGGCGGCGTGCCACACACGCTGGTTCCGGAACAAACCGCCAGCGATTTTGCCTATGCGCCCCGCAATGATGATTTCGCTTTCCTGCGTCCGCGCAATGGTGATCAGAACAACGGTAACGCGGTGTATGTCAGTGTCAATGGCGAACTTCGCGATGCGACCGCGGCGCTGGCGCGAAACCTGAATTCGTTCGCGTGGCTGCCAGATGCTGACGGTCTGTTGCTGAGCGGCGAAGATGGTACGCATTCAGTACTGTGGAAACAGCCGCTGCGCGGTCCGGCACGCGAACTGGATACCGGTGACGTGAATGTCGGTTCGGATGTGAGCGTGTCCGGTAACGGCGTGCTGGCGTTTACCGGCAGCACCTCAATGCACCCGGACGAACTCTACGTGATGGATTCGATTGACGCGAAGCCACGTCGTTTGACCAGTTTGAATGCCTTCGTTGACAGGCTGCAACTGGGCCGCACTGAAACGGTGAACTGGCGCGGACCGGGCGGGTTCCACGAAGACGGCGTGCTGACCTATCCGGTCGGCTATCAAGCGCATCGCATGTATCCGTTGGTGCTGGTCATCCACGGCGGCCCGGAGGGTGCGTCCACCGAACGCTTTTCGCCGTTGCCGCAATTGCTTGCAGCCGCCGGATTTCTGGTGTTCCAGCCCAACTATCGCGGCAGTACCAATCTGGGCGACAAGTACCAGCATGCAATCTTTCGCGATACCGGCGCGGGCCCCGGCAGGGATGTGATGGCCGGTCTCGACGCGGTGGAGAAACTGGGCATCGTGGATAGCAGCCGCATCGGCGTGTCCGGCTGGTCCTATGGCGGTTACATGACCACCTGGCTGACCGGGCATTACAACGTCTGGAAAGCGGCAGTATCAGGCGCCGCGCTGACCGACTGGGTGATGGATTATACGGTCGCGTACTATCAGACCGGCGATCTGTATTTCTTCGGCGGTTCGCCGTGGAGCGCGAAATACTGGAATATCTGGCGCGAGCAGTCGCCAATCGCGTCTGCGCGAAATGTGAAAGCGCCGACCCTGATCATGGGCGATGTCGGCGATCCGAATGTGCCGCTGGTGAACAGTTACGAGTGGTATCACGCGCTGCGCGACAACGGTGTCGAAGTGCAGTTCTATGCGTATCCCGCGGACACGCATTTCCCGCATGACATCGTGCGCACCACCGATGTCTATCGACGTTGGGTCAACTGGATGAAACAGCACCTCGGCTGAGCCGAGGCGCACGGCTCAACGGTGCGCGGTTGATCCCCGCAGCGGATCAGCCGCCGCCGATCTGATAGCGGCGGCGTAAGCGCCGGCCACTCCGATGCCGGCGGGCACGCAGCGCTTTCCATCTGCGTGCGCGCCGCTCCCTGATCAATTTGCGCATGCGGTCGGCGCGGGCGCGAAAGCGCGCGGGCAGGGCCATGTGCTGCAATGCGCGCGGCAGCCGGTTGAGGCGCCGGAATTTCATGTGCCGGCCTGCCAGAAATCCGTAGCCGCCCTTGTTCACCACGCTCACGCCGGTTTCGGTTTGAATGCCGATGGCGCCCTGGCTGACAGCCGTGTAAAGCCCGTTATCCGGTACGCTGCCGTTTTCGGATTCATCCTGGCAATTGCTGTCGCAATAGCGGACGTCGTATTCGGTGCCGCGGATCCCGATGGTGGCGACCGGCGTTTTCATCGCGTAGCTTTGTGGATGGGTCTGACCGATCAGACCGTCGATGGCGCGCAAACCGCCCTTGATGAGACGAAAGATCGCACTTTCACCGTTTTCCGTATCCGCAGATGCCGGAGTTTCCGAACGGGTGGCGCTCGCATTGGCGTCATGAGCTTCAGCGTCAAAATGAAATTGTTCGATGTTGAACGTGGTCCCGGGGCGCAGCAGGACGCGCCCGCCATCTTCCAGATCGAGATCGGCATAACTTGCACTGCCGGTGGTGATGGTGTCACCGGCGAATACGCTGTCGCCGTCGTGCAATGCACGTTGTGAACCATCGCTGCCCGTTACCGTCACTGCACCCTCGGCCAGGGCGGCGCTGCCCGCCCGTTCCGGTTGCGCCGATGCCGCGTTTGCCGCAGGCATCACGCAACTCAACAGGCCGATGATTAATCCGATATGCCATTTCCGCAGCATGGTGCCGCTCCCGGTTTATTCTGGAATTACCCCTGCTTGGTATGATACTTCCGGCCGGGTTGTGCTGCATCACGAAGAATGCAGACGCGGCACAAGGTCATGTTGCCGGACAACTGGCTTGATCCAGGTTGAGGCCATTCGGGCTATTCCCAGCTCGCGTTCAGATCGGGAGCAGGGGATTGGCAACAGGCGGGTTTTTTTACCGTTACACGAAGCCCATTGAACATAGTGTTGCCTGCGTGCCGACGATATTACTGTTCAGGGTTGGTAACTCGAATTGTTTCGTGCCTTACGCTGGTATGATTGCCGGAATCAAAATCGGGGTGCATTTATGTTGAGATGGTTGAAATTGGCTTTTTCCGGCAAGCGCAAGGTCGAACCGCCGCACGATCGGACGATTGTCAGGGCGATTGCGGCCGGAATCCGCACGCATACCGCGACCAAGCGCAACCGTGTGCTGCACGCCTACGTGAAATCACACAGTCCGAGTGTTGCTGGCGCCCGCGCCATGGTGGCGAGTGGGGTGCCAGTGGATGCCGTGAATCACGATGGCGATACGCCGTTTCTGATCGCAGTGCGTACCGGCAAGGAACCGTTGGCGCGAACGCTGGCAGAATTGGGTGCGAACGTGAATCACACCAACCACCGCGACCGCTCTGCACTTCATGAAGCGGCTGAGCGCGGTGATTTGACCATGGTGAAATTGTGCATGACTTATCGTGCCAGACTGGAAGCGCAGGACAAACTGGGCAACACGCCGCTGCATCTGGCCTCGGCACAGGCACACAGCAAGGTCATCGAATTTCTGGTTCGCTCGGGCGCGCGCCCCGATATCACAAACCGGGACGGCCAGACCGCGTTCGCACTGGCGCCGGAACCGTTGCGCCGGCAGATGACTACCTGGTGGCTTGAAACCACCAGCCGGATGCTGGTCAGGAAAGGAATTTCTCCGCGCTGAGCGTGGCAATCAAAGCCAGCCGATCCGGCGGAAACGCCGGAACAGCCAGATGTCGATGGCGGTCATCAAGGCCAGTATCAACGGATAACCGAAGCGCCATTTGAGTTCCGGCATGTCGACGAAATTCATTCCGTAGATGCCGACGATCAGGGTCGGAATCGCGAGCAGTGCGGCATACGACGCCAGCTTCTTGGTAGTCTCGTTTTCCTGCAGGGCAATCATCGAAAGATTGACCGAGAGCGCAGTTACCACCATGTCGCGCGTCGAATCGATGGTCTGGTTGAGTCTCACCAGATGATCGTAAATATCGCGGAAATACTCGCCCATGCCGCTGCACACCATCGGTACCCGGCCGCCGTAGAGTTTGCTGACTGCTTCAAGCAGCGGCGCGGTGGCATGCTTCAGTACCATGAGTTTCTGCTTCAATTCATACAGCGCCTCGATGTTCGCGCGCGCCGAGGTGCCGGAAAAAATACGCTCCTCGATAGACTCGAGTTCGTTCTCCAGCGCATCAAGTATTGGGAAGTAGCGATCGACCACTTCGTCCATCAGCGCGTAGAAAACGTATCCGGAACCGTGTTTCAGCAACTCGGGTTCGCGTTCGCAGCGGGTGCGCACCGACGAAAAACTTTTCTGGTAATGATTGCGCACCGAGAGGACGTAGTTCCTGCCGACGAACACGTCGAGTTCGCCGACGTGTAGATCGTTTCCTTCCGGTTCGATGACGTGCAGCACGATGAACAGCGAATCGCTGTATTCCTCGATCTTGGAACGCTGATGACCGCTGCGCGCGTCTTCGACCGCCAGTTCGTGCAGTCCGAACTCGACTTGCATTTCATCGAGTTCGGCCGGTTCCGGGTCATGTAACGCAACCCAGACGAAACAGTCCGGGCGGCTGACCCAACTGCTGATGTCCTGCTTGGGAATGTCCTTGAGTTTCTTGCCTTCCTGGTAGACGACGCAGTTGACCAGCATCTCTGTTCTCCCCGTCAATCATTGCCCCGCATCAAGGCCGGGTTCACGGTATCTGGATCTTGCCGCCGCCACCGAGTCCACCCAGACCGCCACCGCCTTTGCCCAGATCCGGCACCACGATCGAGGAAGCGGCCTGCCGGCGCAGTTCACGTAATTGCTCCATGGTGTCCTGAATAGCCTGATTGGCGGCAGCAGTAAATTTTTCCAGTGCTTCAGCCAGGTTTCCGGCTTCGATCCTGAAATTGACCGGCAGGGTACCGGCCGGGGTCAACAGGCTGGTCTCGCCGACAAACAGGGTGGCGCGGCTGTTGTCTGCGGCACCATCTTTCGTCACCGGTAGCATCTGCCGCAAGGTGCCGACTTTGTGGTCCGTGAACACCTCTTCGCGGTACAGGTTGTTCAGGTCGAATTCGAATTTTGTTTCGCTGCCTTGATCTGCCATGCTGCGGCCTCGTTGAATTTCTGCCCGAGATTGTATGTTAGCAGGTCGGAACCGGACGCTGCAGCCCGGGTTCGGCGCAGGTCGCGGGGTTATCGGCTCCTACCGGAGTCAGTCTGCCCCGGGGCGTGGGTCTGTTAGACTATCCCTTCTGTTCAAGAGCAGAAGCGCTGCGTTTGAGGGGTTTTCCCCTGAATTTTCCAGGGATGCAAATCGCGACTGATCGATCGAGAACTGATCTCCGAGCATGCTTCGACAGCTCCGGCATGCACGGAATTTCGCAGAGCTTGCGGAGGACGACATCATGAATCCCGATGAAATGAATTTCGACAGAGCCGCCCGTCAGATGGTGGAGCTGGCCAATCAGCTTGCCGATCAGAATCCGGACGCCGACATCTGGGACATTGCCGATGGCCTGCTGGCCGGCGCAATTCACTACTGGCTGTATTCGCGTCAGCCTTGCAACGACCCGATGTGCGAAGACTGCGCACCGGTATCAACTGCCGAATTGAGACAGGCGGCGCTGAAGCAACTGATTCAGCAGTTTTCCGAGGAAAGCGATTACTATCACGCGCCGACCGACAGCAACGCTGCCTGGGCCTGACCGAAAATGCAAACGGGTGATCCGGGATGGCGCAGCTTCTGAATTGCTGGAAATGCGCTGCGCCGTTGCGTGATGTGCCGATGCCGTTGTCGAGGTTGTCGGAATGCCCGGCATGTCACGCTGAACTGTATGTCTGCCGGATGTGCGTGTTTCATGATCCCGCGTTGCGACAGGGATGCCGTGAAGACCGGGCCGAGCATGTACAGGAGAAGCAACGGGCCAACTTCTGTGACTACTTCAGTCCCGCGCCGGATGCTTTCATGCCACCTGATCGTGGTGGTGAACAGGATGCGCGCGCACGGCTGGATGCCTTGTTCGGCAACATCGGCGCGCACCACGATGCCGGTTCGGATCCGGCGCGTGACGCGCTCGAACACTTGTTCAAAAAGGATCGTACGCGGGATTGAGGCCGCGGCCGGCTAGGCGTGCTGCTGCGCCCATTGCAGAAATTGCTGGAGCGACATGGCACCGGAACTTCTGGCATTTTCCTTGCCGTTTCTGAAAGCGATCAGCGTTGGAATGCTTCGGATGCCGAGTCTGGCTGCGGTGTGCGGATTGGCGTCGGTGTCCAGTTTCGCCAGCCGGAACCGGGGTTCGAGTTTTCTGGCGGCTTCCTCGAATACCGGCGCGAACATCCGGCACGGGCCGCACCAGGTGGCCCAGCAGTCGACGATGACCGGCAGATCGGTGCCGTTGACCACGTTTTCAAAGTTGGCATCGGTAAGTTCAACCGGGTGCGCCAAAAACAGCGGTTTGCCGCAACGGCCGCATTTCGGCTGCTGATCAAGCCGGGTATCCGGAACCCGGTTTTTTGCCCCGCAGGCGGGGCAGCTGATATGTAACGATTCGGACATGGTTCTCTCCGCACAGCGGTTGTTCTGCTTGAATTGAGGCGGAGCGGGGCGAATTCAAGGGCCCGGCCTTGCGAGCCGACGTTCAGGACGGGGCAGGGCCGTAGCGTACTTCTACAATATAGTAGTGCGAATCACCGGTCGGGGTCTTGACGATCACTTCGTCATCCACGGCCTTTTTCAGCAGTGCCCGTGCCAGCGGCGAATCCATGCTGACGTAGCCGCGGGCGGGATCAAGTTCATCGGGGCCGACGATGCGATATTCGATTTCGCTGCCCTGACTGTCTTCCAGGGTGACCCATGCGCCGAAAAATACCCGTTCGCGTTCGGCTGGCGATTCGGTGACGACGTGCAGGTCGGGCAGACGTTTCTGAAGATAGCGAATGCGCCGGTCTATCTCGCGCAACTCTTTCTTGCGGTAAATGTATTCCGCATTCTCAGAACGATCGCCTTCCGCGGCCGCGGCCGACAGCGCACGGGTCACGTCGGCGCGGCGTTTCCACAACTGTTGCAACTCGCCTTCCAGCCGCCGGTATCCCTCCGCGGTAATGTACGGCGAGGATGGGGCTGACGGTGCGCGCCACCGTGGCATGGTCAAAACCGCCAGCTAGCCGGTTCAGGCGCTGCGCCTGAACGGCGATTTGCCCGGGCCGGTCGGCTCGTCCAAGCTGTCCGGCGTGAGCGGCGGCATGCCGTGCGCACGCCGTGCGGTATCGCATTTTTCGCTGGCCTCGCCATGCAGCCATGAAGGGTCGAGTTCGCGGCAGGGGGTCGGGCGTTTGTCATAGATATTGCAGCGCACCTGTCCGCCCACATTGCCTTCGAGTGCCACGCAGCGCGGGTTTGCGCAATCGGTGCCAAGCATTGCGGCCCGGTGCGGGGTCAGCCGGGCGGTGAGTTCCGCCGGCACGCTGCCGCCCAGAAACGGTTCGGATTCCGCCCAGTAAAACGAGACCCGGAAATGTGCACAGCAGGCGCCGCATGCAAGACACGGGTTGGGCGTAGACATGGTTATCCGGATGGCACAGATGATGCGATTGGCAAATGATAGTCAAATTCAGGGTCCGGCAATAGACGCCCCTTGACGCCGCCGGGCAGCCCGCCGGATTGACGCTCAGGAAGTAATGTACTGCTTGAGTGATTCCGCTTCCTGGGTTTTTTCTTCCAGCACCGCCTTGACCATGTCGCCCATCGAGACCACCCCGACCAGCGTGCCGGCCTCGATCACCGGCATGTGCCGGAAGCGTTTATGGGTCATGGTTTCGAGCACCTGTTGCACGGTCGCGCCCGGGTTGGTGGTGAGCACATTTTTGGACATTATTTTCGATACCGGCATTGCTCCCAGGGCAGTGCCGAATTCGGCAAACCGCCGCAGGATATCGCGCTCGGTGAGCACCCCGCTTACCTTGCCCTTGGGATCGGTAATCAGAATCGCACCCACGCGATTGTCGCACATGATCTTCACTGCGGTAGCGACATCCACGTTCTCGCCGCTGACAACAGTGCCCGTCCCCTTGCTGCCTAGCACATCTGAAACAAACATGACCCGCCCTCCGATGCCCAGCACTACCACAAAGCATAGTCAAAGATACGCGGCTTGCCAGCGATTCGATGCCCGGGCAGGAAAGATATATCGCGCGACGTTTGACGGTGTATTCCTTACCAGGCAAGTTTGCGCTGATCGCGCCAGAAACAGCCACTGTCGGTGGCTTCGGTTGCGGTTGCCAGCCAGACAATGGTCGCCACACCCTGTTCGGTGCTACGCGAAGCGTTGGGGCCGCCCATGGCGGTTTTCACCCAGCCGGGATCAACCGCATTCACGCTGATGTGTCGCGATGCGAGGTCGCTGGCAAATACCCGGGTGGCCGCATTCAATGCGGTCTTGGACATCCGGTAACCGAGATAGCTGCCGCCCATGTCGTGCAGCGCAGCCATGCCGGTGGAGACATTGACGATGCGCCCACCCTCGCGCAGGAGCGGCGCCAGTGCCTGGATCAGGCGCACCGCGCCGAGCGTGTTGGTGTTGAATATTTCCATGAGGATGGTGGGTGAAACCTCAAGCGGATTAGCCGATTTCGCGCCCCTTTCACTGGAAGATTCCGGGAAGATACCGGCGTTATTCACCAGAATATCGAGATGCCCGTACTGTTCGCGTATGTAACGCGCGAGCGATTGTGCGTCATCACTTGAATTGACGTCCAGCTTGCGCAATTCGACCGGCAGCTTTTCCTGCTTCAGCTGATCGAGAGCCTCCGCGCCGGTGCGCTGGTTGCGGGCGGTGAGAATCACATGGATTCCCATCCGTGCCAGTTGGCGCGCTGTTTCAAGCCCGAGTCCGCGATTGGCGCCGGTCACCACGGCGATTTTCTGTGCATTCATCCTGCTGACCACTCTGGAAATGTGAAATATAAGCTCTTATGTTAGGGTCTCATCATTGTTCCATCCAGACCTTTCTGCGAGGCAGTAGATCATCATGTTTGGTCAGAGTCAGAAAAGCCGCATGGTTACCGGGGATGAAGCGCTGCCGGGGCGCGCCACGCCGCTGGCGACCGCCAAATTGCATGTTGTCAACGGACATCCGCTGAAACCGCCGTTTCCGCCCGTGATGCGGGAAGCCGTGTTCGGTCTCGGTTGTTTCTGGGGCGCGGAGCGCAAGTTCTGGCAGACGGCTGGCGTCTACGTGACTGCGGCCGGTTATGCCGGCGGCTACACGCCCAATCCCACCTATGAGGAAGTCTGCAGCGGCCGCACCGGCCATGCCGAGGTGGTGAGGGTGGTATTCGATCCGCAGCAAGTGAGCTATGCACAATTACTCAAGCTCTTCTGGGAAGCGCATGATCCCACCCAGGGCATGCGGCAGGGCAACGATGTCGGTACTCAATACCGTTCCTGTATCTATACGTTTGGTGAAGAACAGCAGCAACTCGCGGAACAATCCCGGCAGCGCTATCAGGAGGAACTCAAATCGGCCGGTTATCCCGCGATCACCACCGAGATTTGTCCGGCACCCGAGTTCTATTACGCCGAGGAATACCATCAGCAGTATCTGGCCAGGAACCCGAACGGTTACTGCGGTCTGGGCGGTACTGGCGTGAGTTGTGCGTTGTAAATCCAGTTGAAGACATAATCGTTTCTCACGCCGGGTATCAAGTTGACAATAACTTTCCGGTCGCGCGTTATTCGTATCAAAGCGTGAATCGCATCACTGACTGGGTTGTCGGTTCAGGGCAGCATCGCTCACAGATAATCCGATGAGTGAGCGCCGATGGCCAGCAAACCGAAACAGTCGAATCGAACAGCGCTCCGCGATGCTTTCGATCCGGACAAATACATGCAATCGGTGGTATCGGTGCGCAAGTACTGGCGTGAGATTGCGCGTTATCCGTTATATCCGCAGGCGCTGGCAATCACCGTGTTGCTGGGAGCATTGCCGTGGATTGCCACATACGGAAGCTGGTTCGGCGCGTTTGGCGCCATGCTG
>DASUXE010000274.1:0-2168 GCA_036378075.1 Gammaproteobacteria bacterium | reverse complement strand
GATGGACTCAATCTGAGCCGCGCCTGGATGCTGGAAGGAATTGCCGGGGCGCTGCAGGCACAGGATGTCAGGCGAGCGGCGTTGCTGAATACAGCCATGCGGCATGCTGAGGCCGGCGTTATGGCGATACGTTCAGAACGGTATGAAGGCAGTCACTGGTTGCCAAGTTTTGCCGTGTATCTGCTCAGCCGGCGCGGAATGCCCGCACGATGAACAAGCGCAAGTTACGGGAATTGGGATCACATCTGTGGCGGCGGCTATTGTTGCTGGGCTGGTTCTGGTTTCTGGCTACCGCGATTGGAGTTGCGTTTCGAGGTGTGGTGAACCCGCCCACCAGCGCGTTCATGCAACAGCGTGCACACTATCTGCACGCGCATCGCTATGCCCGCACGCATGTCGAATACCAATGGGTAAGTTATCAAGGGATTGCGCCGTCGATGCGTTTGGCGGTAGTCACTTCCGAGGATCAGGATTTTCCGTATCACCACGGATTTGACTGGGACGCAATCGATGCGGCGCTGCATCACAACCAGCACAGCCGTCATGTACGCGGTGCCAGCACCATCAGCCAGCAGACCGCCAAGAATCTCTGGCTGTGGTCCGGACGCAGTTATTTTCGCAAGGGCATCGAAGCATATTTCACCGCGCTGATGGAGCTGGAATGGCCCAAGCAACGGATACTTGAAATGTATCTGAATATTGCGCAGTTCGACGATAATGTATTTGGTGTCGGCGCTGCTTCACAGCATCTTTTCAACGAAACGCCGGCGCAGTTGACTCCGGAGCAGGCGGCCTTGCTGGCCGCGGCGTTACCGGCACCGGATCGTTTCAATGTTACCGATCCCTCGGCGTATCTGTTGCGCCGGCAGACATGGATACTGGATCAGATGCGGATGCTGGGGAGCGATTACCTGAACGGTATCGAGACCGATGCACGGCGTTGAAAGCCGCAAATCAGGAACGTTCCAGCACCACGATGCCACTCATCTTGCGACCCCGTTCGCGCGCGCCAGGAATTACCCAGCCGAGCAGATCCCATAACCACGCGAGCTTGATCTCGCGACGGTCCAGACGTTTGGCATCTTCCCAGGTGGAATGGAAGACCTTTGCGTGCCAGCTGCGTGACAGGAAAAAATCCGTGTGGTCAGCGGGCGCGAATCGAAACACCGCATCTCCGGGCATCCGCTGTTGCATGCGGCGCATGTATTTCAACAGACGCGGCGAAGCCAGATCGGTGAGCCAGCGTTTTGCGGCCGGTTGCCGGAACAGATCCCAGGCCAGATCCTTGACTTCGTTTTCATCCAGATACAGCAACAATCCTTCGGTGATCACCAGCATTTTGGTGGCGGCAGCGCCAACTTTTTCAAACAAGGCACGGCGCGCCTCCAGGTTCTTGAGATCCAGCGCGTGGCGCTCCAGGCGACAGAAGCAGGTTGCGTTCTTGAGCACGTTGCGCTTGTATTCGATGATGTCGGGAAGATCGACTTCAACCCAGCGCAAGGTTGCCGGCAAGGCCAGCCGATACGGGCGCGTATCCAGACCGGCGGCAAGATTCAAGATGGTGTCGAAACCATCTTCCTCGACGGCTTTCAATATCAGTTCGTCGAGTACCTGGGTGCGTACCACGATCGGCCAGCTTTGCATGCCGTGTTTGGCCAGTTCCGTGACGATTTGCGCACCGCGTTCGCCGGCAAGTTCGCGTGCAAACGGGTCATAGAACAGCGCATCCGGACGCTCGCTCTCCGTGGCGCGGTACATGGCGATCCACAGGGCGGTATCAGAGATATGACGGATGGCGGGCGGATCTGACATCTGTGCGGGTTCCTTCCCTTGATGAACCTGCCCAAGCATGTCGTGTTGCAGCGCACTTGTAAAGGCGGCCCGGTCCGCGACTTGCGACCGCGGCCGGAACGCGGGATTATCCGACCGCAGTTTTGGATAGCAACATCTCCGGAGTTAAAAACATGCGTCGTATTGCCATAATTCTGCTGTTTTCATGCGCACTTGCTGCCTGTGCACCGCAACGTGCGTCGCGTACGCTGTCCATGAGTCTGCCGGCAGCTGGGGTTACCTCGCTGCTCACGCATGCCAATATCGGTTCGGTTGCCATCACCGCAAGCCCGGATACCAGCGTGCATGTAAGCGTCAAACTGGAACCGTCCAATAAT
>DASUXE010000273.1:0-3941 GCA_036378075.1 Gammaproteobacteria bacterium | reverse complement strand
CGATGAATCGCACATGCACCATTGCGGGCAAGCGCGGACAGATGTGCTGCAGTCGGATAGCCTTTGTGAATCGCAAAACCGTAGCCAGGAAATTCACTGTCGAAACGCAGCATGGCTGCATCGCGCTCCACCTTGGCAAGGATCGAGGCGGCACTGATGGCGGCAATTTTTGTGTCACCTTTCACGATTGCCTCCACCCGGCAGGAGATCTGGGGGCAGCGATTGCCATCAACCAGCACCTGCTCGGGCTGCAGATTGAGGACGGAAACCGCGCGAACCATGGCCAGCATGGTGGCCTGCAGGATGTTGAGCACGTCAATTTCGGAGTGATCTGACCAGGCGACCGCCCAGGCCAGCGAATGCTCACGAATCAGGTCGGCGAGCTGTTCGCGGCGTTCACCGCTGAGCTGCTTTGAATCCCGCAATCCGCTGATCGGCCGCGCAGGATCGAGTATTACCGCGGCCGCCACCACCGGACCAGCCAACGGACCACGGCCCGCCTCATCCACGCCGGCAACCAGGTCGAATTTCGTCATCCCTTGCATGTCAGCGATACCACTCGAGCGACCGGCCTATTCTAGCGCGCGGGATCAGGACACTCCGGAGACCAGATTTATCACGGCCTCGGCTGCGCGTTCGCTGGCATTGCGGCGCAAGGTCGCGGTGATCCGGCTGAAGGCTTCCAGTTGCGCATTCCGCGCGGCTTCGTCCTGCAGCAACTTCAGTACCGCCGTACCCATATTCGCGGATGTGGCATCGTACTGCAGAAACTCGGGCACCACTTTGCGGCCGGCCAGGAGGTTCGGCAACGACACGTAGGGGACTTTCAGCAGGCCGGCGCCTCGCACCAGCGCGTGGGTCAGCCCGGAAACCCGATAGGCCACCACCATCGGACATTGCCAAAGCATCGCCTCCAGGGTTGCAGTACCAGACGCTAGTAATGCCACATCCACTGCGGCCATGACTTCACGCGAATGCCCGTCGATGACCGTGACCGGAAGGTCCGGCTTGAGCGTGCGTATCTGATTCTTGATGGTAAAGCTCAGCGCATTGGTTGCGGCCGGGATGACAAATCGTACTTCCGGCATCTTTTCGTTCAGACGCTGGGCCGTGTCCAGAAACACCGGTCCCAGGCGCTCGACCTCGGTACTGCGGCTGCCCGGCAGCAGCGCCACCAGCGGCACGTCGCAAGGCAAATGCAGGCTCTTGCGCTGTTCGATCCTGTCGATCGTTGCCGGCACCCGATCCGCCAGCGGATGGCCAACGAATTCGGCACGAAATCCATGCTTTTCATAGAGCGCCGGTTCGAACGGCAACAACGTCAGCACCAGATCGGCAGCGCGCCCGACTGTAAAAACCCGCCGTTCACGCCAGGCCCAGATCGAGGGGCTGACGTAATGCACGGTTCGGATACCCCGCTTGCGCAGACGTTCCTCGAGCCCGAGGTTGAAATCCGGTGAATCGATGCCGATAAACACGTCCGGGCGCGTGGCAAGGAAATGCCTGCGCAAACGGCGGCGCAGCGCAAGCAGGCGCGGCAGATGTCGCACCACTTCTGCAATACCCATGACCGAGAGCTCTTCGGCCGAAGCAATCGTCCTGCAACCCGCAGCCGTCATCTCCGGACCGGTCACGCCTTCGAACTGAACCTCCGGCACACGCGCCCGCAGTGCCCGGATCAGATCCGCCCCCAGTATATCGCCCGAGCTCTCCCCAGCCACGATGCCGATGCGCAGCATTGTTATTTACTTCTGCTTGATTTATCGGAGATACATTTCATCAGCGAGTAATGCTGCGTTCACTGGATTCCAGAAACTTGACCATCACCGCTATCTCAGGTTGCGTGGCAGAAAGATCGCGCAATCTGCCCAGCGCTTCCTCCAGCCTCAAATCGGAACGATACAGTATCTTGTAAGCCTGTTTGATATTCCTTATCTGACCGGCATCAAATCCTCGACGCCTGAGCCCTTCGCTGTTGATGCCATGTGGCTCCACAGGCGTACCCGACACCATGACATACGGCGGTACATCGCGGGTAAGATCGACATTCATTCCGGTAAAGCTGTGTGCGCCAATGCGGCAGAACTGGTGAACCTTGGTGAAGCCGCCGAGAATCGCCCAATCCTCCACCGTTATATGCCCGGCCAGGGTGGCATTATTCGCCATGATTATATTGTCATGCAGAACGCAATCGTGCGCGATATGCACATACGCCATGATCCAGTTATCGTTCCCGATTCTGGTCTCACCGCGGTCCTGCGCGGTTCCGCGATTTATCGTGACAAATTCGAAGAATGTATTGCGATCGCCGATTTCAAGTCGCGTCGGCTCGCCATGATATTTCTTGTCCTGCGGTGCTCCGCCGATGGACGCAAACTGATGAATACGGTTGTCGCGGCCGATGCGGGTCGGCCCCTGAATCACCACATGAGGGCCAATCGTCGTGCCAGCGCCGATCTCAACCCCGGCACCTATGACGCTGAACGCGCCAACACTTACCGAATCGGCAAGTTTTGCTTCCGGATCAATAACTGCACGGGGATCAATCAAGACTCGAATTCCCTGGCTGCGCACATCAGTTCCGCTTCGGTCACAACCGCGCCGTCCACTTCGGCGCGTGCGGCAAACCGCCACACGCCCCGCTTGTCCCACAAGTAGTCGACGATCAGATGCAGCTGATCACCCGGCTCCACCGGTTTCTTGAAACGCGCGTTGTCTATACCGACAAAATAGTACAGGGTGTTGGCGTCGGGCGCATTGCCAATCGTTGCAAACGCCAACAAACCGGTCGCTTGCGCCAACGCTTCCAGAATTAATACACCCGGCATCACCGGACGGTGGGGGAAATGCCCCGGGAAGAACGGCTCATTGATCGTCACATTCTTTATCGCGGTCAACGTTTTGCCCGGCTCACAATCAATCACCCGGTCCACCAGCAAAAAAGGGTAACGGTGCGGCAACTGCTTCATGATCGCGTGGATATCGAGCAGTATCTTCTTTGACATGAGCCTCAGTCCTTCAGTTTCTTTTCAATTGATGCCAAACGGCGCGCCAGCTCGTCGAGCTGGCGAAACCGAACGCTATACCTGCGCCACCGTGCCGCTTCATCCATCGGCATACTGCCGGAATACACACCCGCAGTGTGTATGGAATGCGTCACCAGCGTCATGGCAGTCACTACCACATCATCACATATCTCGATGTGTCCGGCGATGCCGGCACCCCCTGCTATCATGCATCGCTTGCCGATCACCGCACTACCTGCAATCGCGGTACACCCCGCAATGGCAGTGTGCGCACCGATCCGGACGTTGTGCGCTACCTGTATCTGATTGTCCAGCTTCACGCCGTCGTCAATCACGGTGTCTTCGAGCGCCCCTCTGTCTACTGTTGTGTTGGCGCCTATCTCAACGTCATTGCCGATGCGCACGGTGCCCAGTTGCGGTACCTTGACCCATACCCCGTTTTCATCGCGCGCGATTCCAAAGCCATCCGCACCAATCACTGCACCTGGATGCAGCAGCGCACGCTGGCCAATCGAAACTTTTTCACCAACCGTCACATTGGCAACCAGCCGGCTGAACTCCCCGATATGAGCCGCCTCCATCACTACGCAATTCGGACCGACTTCGGCACCACGTTCGACCACAGCGTGCGCCGACACGACCGCGCCCGGACCGATCCAAGCCTCAGCATGGACCTGGGCCGCAGGATCGACATGGGCGGCTTTGTCAACGCCCCGCTTGTTTGGTCTTTGTGGCTGCAACGAGTCGGCCACACGCGCATAAACAAGATATGGATTTGCGACAACCAACGCCGGCACCGGGCAGTCCGCCGCATCGGACTGAGACAATATCACTGCCGAAGCGCGTGTTGATGCAAGATATCGTTTGTAGTGAGGATTCGCCAGGAATGAGATATCACCGTGTGCCGCACTTTGC
>DASUXE010000272.1:0-2030 GCA_036378075.1 Gammaproteobacteria bacterium | reverse complement strand
CATGATTATTTGCTCCTTGACTAGACTGCAATTCTCAGCCGACTGGCTCCAGCCAGCCATGGCGATCGGGCGTGCGGCCGTCGAACAATCCGAAGAACAATTCCTGCATCCGGCGCGTAACCGGACCGGGTTTGCCGGTGCCGACCGGTTTGCCATCCACCGAACGCACCGGCGTGATTTCGGCTGCGGTGCCACACATGAACACTTCGTCGGCTAGATACAGATATTCGCGTGGCAGTTCGCGTTCCACCACTTCCAGTCCGGCACCGGCGGCGAGCTTGAACAGTGAATCGCGCGTGATGCCGTCGAGGATGGATGCGCTCACCGGCGGCGTATGCAGTACACCATCGAATACCAGGAACAGGTTTTCACCGGCACCTTCGCTCAACAGGCCGTTGCTGGCGAGTGCAATGCCCTCGCCGAAACCGAGCCGGCGGGCTTCACGCGCGATCAGCTGGCCGGAAAGATAATTGCCGCCGGCCTTGGCACCCATCGGCAGGGTATTGGGCGCCGGCCGCTGCCACGACGAGACGCAGGCATCGATACCTTCATCCAGCACGCCCTGACCGAGGTAACTGCCCAGTTCCCATGCACCCACCGCAACTTCGGTCGGCGCCTCCGCGCTCAGGCTCAAACCGCTGCCGGCGCCTCGAAACGCGACTGGCCGGATATAAGCTTTCTGGAGTGCATTAACCCGCACCACCTCGCGACAGGCCGAGGCCAGTGTGGCCGGTTCATACGGCAGCGGGATGTCATAGATTTTTGCCGAGTTGAAGAACCGCCGCATGTGCGCCGTCAGCCGGAAAATCACCACGCCGGACGGCGTCGGGTAACTGCGGATGCCTTCAAACACCGATGAACCGTAATGCAGCGCGTGCGCCATCACGTGCGTGGTGGCATCGGCCCAGGGTTTGAGTTTGCCGTTGTGCCAGATCTGCGCAGGGTACTGGATGGCCATGGGCAATGCCGGTGCGGGACGGGACTACAGCATAGCTGGCCGGCACAGCGCTGGAAAGTAGGTCAAAGTCCCGGCAAAAAAACGGCAGGGGTCCCCGCGCTTGCGATGCGGGGACTCCGCCGGTTCCGTGTCACGTCAACTGGATGGCGAATCGGGAGAATCGCTGTTGCAGTGTTATTTGGGTTTGGCTGCGTCTGGCTGCTTGAGCAAAGCTTCGACCTTGACAGCGGCGGCGTGCGCCTTTTTGTACGAGGTTGACTTGATGCCGCGCTCGGCATGTTTCACTGCCATTTCGAGTTTGGCGTGCAGTTTCGGCGAATCAACAAGATCGTTGAGGGCACCGTCACCCATGCCCTGGCAGGGATCTTCGGCCTTGTTGTCGAACAACTTGCCTTTCGGTCCCACCAGACAGTTGATCACGTGATGCAGGTGGGCATGCACCATGTTGATGTCCTTGACGGTTGCCGCCATTCCCGCATGCACTTCGGCAGTAGCGATCTGTTTGGCGGCATCGCCTGCCGCGAATGCGCTTGTCAGGACCAACATCGAGACGATGGCGGCAACGGCCATTAATGTACGTTTCATCATGATTGCCTCCTTCTCATGGGGTGAGCAGAAGCGCAAAGCATAGCGCGTTTTGGCCGGCACTGTGCCGGCACAGGAAAATGCGGCGATTGTTAAAGCAGCTTCTGTCAAACGCCGCATCCGGCGTGCATGCTTAGCGAGGCAGGGCGGCTTCCTCGTCGGGATAGCGCCGCGTGCCTTGCAGCTGCAGATTGCGCGGCAGGGCGGAGGCGCGGGCTGCGGCTTTTTCGCTTCTGGCCGGGCGATGCGGTTTTCTTGTTACTCCGAGTTCGATTGCCGCTATTACACTGATAACGTTATCGGTGGGTTGTGCGGCCACGGCAACCTCAGTCTGGCGACTGGCGAGGCGGCGGCGCCAGTCGCGTTTCTCAAGCATGCGCTCGACCTGGCGGGTGGGAGAGGAAGTTCTGATCAACATGGCACGATTCCTCCTTGCAATGGCGCGCATGATAGACGCCATGCATGACGCAACGGTGACAACGATGTG
>DASUXE010000271.1:0-4589 GCA_036378075.1 Gammaproteobacteria bacterium | reverse complement strand
CAAAGGCCAACGAGAAGAATCCATGCCTTTAGCCGCCGAAGCCCAACAGGACCGACAACATCAGCTGGTGGACCTGCTCCACGGCTGCGCCAAGGGACGCCAGGCTGCGTTCCAGCAACTCTATAAGCTGACCTCCCCGCAACTGTTTGCCGTGCTCGTACGTATATTGAAACGACGGGACCTGGCGGAGGAAGCCTTGCAAGACGCATTCATCAATATATGGCGCAACGCCTCGAGCTATACAGCCGAGAAAGGCACGCCGATGACCTGGCTGGTCTCGATCTGCCGCTACCGGGCGCTCGACATGCTGCGCCGCGAGCGTCGTGAAGTGCACCTTGATCCGTCGGATGACGAAGACGAGGACAATCTGCTGAACAGTCTGGCGGACGACTCCGCCTCCGGCGACCTGATCAGCCATGCCGAGGCGCGGGCGCTCAAGCATTGTCTCGATGAATTGAACGAAGGGCAGCGCAACAGCCTCAAGCTCGCCTATTTCGACGGTTGTTCGCACGAGGAAATTGCCGGCACCCTGAAAGCACCGCTCGGTACCATCAAGAGCTGGGTGCGCCGCGGATTGCAGGGCCTCAAACAGTGCCTGGAAGCGATATGAAATACGACAGCCAAAATTTGCGGATTCTGCTGGCCGGCAAGTACGTGCTGGGCCTGCTGAAGACACGCGTACGCGAGCGCTTCGAACGCCTGGCGGTCGAAGATGCGCGGCTGCGTGCCGAAGTGGTGGCCTGGGAAGAAAAATTTGCGGCCTGGACCCTGGTACTCAAACCGCTCGCACCGCCCGCCTCGGTGTGGCGCAAGCTGCAGGCACGGTTACACGCCGAGACGCGCGCTGATCACGGAACCTGGTTTGGACGTTCGTGGAATGCCTTGTGGAGCGGCGCCGGGCTCGCGGCTGCAGCCGCTGTGCTGGTGGTCGGCATCCTGATCGGTCGCGGTCTGGTCGCACCGGCACCGCAACAGGTACCGGCCACGCCGGCCGCCTACCTCGCGGTCATGGCAGCGCCTCAGGGGCAGCCGCACTGGCTGATTACCGTCAATCCGAAAAATCGCCGCGTTGACATGGATGCGCTGGCCGACAATACACCGCCGCCCGGCAAGTCATATGAACTCTGGATGCTACCCAAGGCCGGCAAGCCGATCTCCCTGGGTCTGATGAACAGTACCGGCAAGGCCAACGAAACCCTGACCCCGGAATTGCTCGCCGCCCTGACCCGGGCCAAAGGCCTGGCCATCACGGTCGAGCCGAAAGGCGGTTCGCCGACCGGCCAGCCGACCGGGCCCATCGTCTACACCGGCTCGATCATCAACTCCTGAATCCGGTCCTGAGCGGAGTCCCGTTGGCAGCTGCCGGCGGGACTCCGTACCCGTCTCCGGCGGTTCTGATTTCCTGAACCGTAGCCTGCATCCAAGCCGCCGTCTGCGCCGTATCTATCCACGACACCCAGACAGGCGCAACGGCATGGCACGCACCACAACACTTCCGACTCGACTGCCCCGGATGCTGCGGCAAATTCGCGGCTGGGTGGACAGCGGGGTCGGCTTCGACGACGACCAAACAGCTGCAGACCGGATCGACTGGCTGCGCGCGCTCCCGTTCATCGGCATGCACCTGGCTTGCCTGGGTGTGATCTGGGTCGGCGTGTCCGGCATTGCCTTGCTGGTCGCGGCAACACTGTATGCGTCACGCATGTTTGCGATCACGGCGTTCTACCACCGCTATTTCTCGCATCGCGCTTTCCGTACCTCACGCACCGTGCAATTCATTTTCGCGGTCCTTGGTGCCGCATCGACACAACGCGGACCGTTGTGGTGGGCGGCGCATCACCGCAAACACCACCGGCACGCCGATACCGAACTCGACCCGCATTCACCAAGCGTGTACGGCTTCATCTGGAGTCACGCCGGCTGGTTCCTGACCCCACGTGCGTTTCGTACCGACTGGGAACGCATTCCCGATCTGGTCAAGTATCCCGAACTGCGCTGGTTGGACCGTTACGACACCGTGATACCCATCCTGCTGGCCGCGGCACTGTTCGGACTCGGTGCTCTGCTGCAACGGGTTGCGCCGCAGCTGCACACCAGTGGCGGACAAATGCTGGTGTGGGGGTTCTTCATTTCCACGGTGGTGCTGTTTCACGCCACGGTTACGATCAATTCGCTGGCACACCGTTTCGGCAGCCGCCGTTTCGATACCCGGGACGACAGCCGCAATAACGCGTTACTGGCCGTGCTGACCTTCGGCGAGGGCTGGCACAACAACCACCATTTCTTCCCGGGCTCTGCACGTCAGGGGTTTCGCTGGTGGGAAGTCGACCTGACCTGGTACGGGTTGAAGCTGATGGCGATGCTGGGACTGATACACGATCTAAAGCCGGTACCCGTGTGGGTATCCGAACACATACGGAAGTGACGCATGCGTATCGCAGTAGTTGGTTCGGGGATTTCGGGACTCGCGTCAGCGTGGCTGCTGTCACGCGCGCATGACGTGACCCTGTTCGAAGCCAACGATTATTTCGGCGGACATACCCACACTCACGACATCGAATTGGGTGGTCGTCATTACCGCATCGACAGCGGCTTCATCGTGCACAACCCGCAACATTATCCGCTGTTGACCCGCCTGTTCGCCGAACTCGGCGTTGCTTCGCAAGCAACGACCATGAGTTTCTCGGTGCATAACGAGACAACGGGACTGGAATACAACGCCACCACACTCAATACCCTGTTCTGCCAGCGTCGCAACCTGCTGTCACCGCGCTTCATCGGCATGGTGCGAGACTTGCTGCGTTTCTATCGCGAAGCACCCGCGCTGCTGCCACAACCGGAAAACACTATCACGCTCGGCGCTTACCTGACCGGCAACGGCTATGGCGCCGCGTTCCGTGACGAACACCTGGTACCGATGGCGTCGGCGCTGTGGTCATCGCCACCGGCACAGATCCTGAGTTTCCCGGCCCGCTATCTGGTCCAGTTCATGGCCAACCATCACATGCTGCAGATCAGCGGGCGTCCCGAATGGCGGGTGGTACGTGGCGGCTCGTCAAGCTACATCGCGGCCATGCGCAGATACTGGACAGTGCGTGAGCGACTGCTTTGCGCGGTGTATGCGATCCACCGTGACCGTGACGGGGTCGTGATCGAATCTGGCGCCGGCAGCGAACGATTCGATCAGGTGGTGCTTGCCTGTCACAGCGACCAGGCATTGCGCTTGTTGGCCGACGCCGATGCGCACGAACACGCCATACTCGGTGCGATCCCCTATCAGGACAACGATGTAGTCCTGCATACCGATGCCCGTCTGCTGCCGCGCCGCCGCAAAGCCTGGGCCGCATGGAATGCCTGGCTGCCACGCGATCCAGCCGAGAGCTGCACCGTCAGCTACTGCATGAACCTGTTGCAGAACGTGGTCTCGCCTGAACCATTCATCGTCACGCTCAATCGCACCCACGCAATCAATCCGGACAAGATCCTGAAGCGGATGCGTTATCACCATCCGGTCTACACGCTGGCATCGGTCGCCGCTCAAACCCGCAAGACGGAGATCCAGGGCCGTAATCACACCTGGTTCGCCGGCGCCTATTGGGGCTGGGGTTTCCATGAAGACGGCATACGCAGCGCCGTCGAGGTTGCCGCCGGACTCGGTGTGGATTGGCATGATCAACCGTGCGTGCCGCGTGTGGCCAACGCAACGCAGGCCCAGGAACTCGCCGCATGAGTAACGGCAGCATGAGTCAAACCGGCAGCTTCGCGAGCGCCGTCTATGAAGGGATCGTCCGGCATCGCCGGTATGCGCCGCATGCGCATGAATTCCACTACCGGGTCGCGCAGCTTTATCTGGATCTCGATGAAGTCGAACAGGTTTTCCAACATCGCTGGCTATGGTCAGTTGGGCGGCGTAACGTCGCGCAATTCCGGCGTACCGATTATCTCGGCCCCGCGGAACTGTCCCTCACCGAGGCCGTGCGCCAGCGTGTCGAGCAGGCCACCGGCCAGCGCCCGGCAGGTCCGATTCGCCTGCTGACCCACCTGCGCTACTTCGGTTACGTGTTCAACCCGGTCAGCTTCTATTACTGTTTCGCCGAGGACGGCGTTACCCTGGACTGCATCCTCGCCGAAATCACCAACATGCCGTGGCGGGAACGGCATGCCTACGTGCTGCCCACAGCCACCGCGCAATCACATGGTCGTGCGCTGCACTGGAGCTTCGCCAAGACCTTCCATGTTTCGCCGTTCATGCCGATGGAACGTGAATACGGCTGGCATTTCACCGCGCCGGACTCCGATCTGAATGTCCACATGGACGTATTGCGCGAAGGCCAACGCGAATTCGATGCCACGCTGACTCTGCAACACCGGCCCTTGAACGGTGCTTCGCTTGCGCGTGTGCTGTGGCGCTATCCGCTGATGACCGCGCAGATCGTCGGCGTGATCCATTGGCAGGCCTTGCGGCTGTGGCTGAAACACAATCCGGTTTATGACCATCCCACCTTGAGTAAAAGCGCCTTGCGCAGAGGTTCTGCATGAACGATATCGCCAACACTGCAACGGTCAGCGCAGCCGGTTTCGGCAGCTTC
>DASUXE010000270.1:0-3823 GCA_036378075.1 Gammaproteobacteria bacterium | reverse complement strand
TTTACCGCTGTTGGTAGCGGCAAGTGCCGACGGTGCGCAACTGCACGACATCCAGGTTTCCCATGACGGTGAGCGATACAGCCTCAGCGCGGATATCTCCATTGCTGCACCGCCGGCGCAGGTGTACAGAGTATTGACCGATTACAACCATCTCACCCGGATCAGCGGTGCCATCATCAAAAGCCGGCTGCTCAAACGGATAGATGCGCACACCGTGCTGGTGTATGTCGAAACGCGAGCCTGCGTGGCGTTCTTTTGCCGCACACTGAAGCAGACTCAGCAAGTCGTAGAGCTTGATCCCGACGATATTGTTGCGCAAAGCCTGCCGCAACAGAGCAACGTGAGCATGGGCTCTGCATCCTGGCATCTGCAGGCAGATGGCAGTGGGACCCAGTTGCGCTGGCGCAATACCGTGGAGCCCACGTTCTGGATTCCACCGCTTATCGGCACTGCCATGATGGAACAGGCCCTGCGGACCCAGGTTATCGCCAGTGCCAAGGGCATTGAGAAACTGGCGCGCGAATGGGCGCACCTGCCGCCGCTGCCCGAGACCGGCAAGCAAAGCGGACAAACCCCACGTGAACGTTGAGGATTCGTTCGCTGTCCGCGTGCTGCGCTGGGCACGGCAGCACGGGCGCCACGATTTGCCCTGGCAGCAACAACCCACCCCGTATCGTGTCTGGGTATCCGAGATCATGCTGCAACAGACCCAGGTTGCCACGGTCATTCCGTATTTCGAACGATTCATGACACGCTTTTCCGATCTGCGGGCGCTGGCCGATGCGCCGCTGGACGAAGTGCTGCATCTCTGGTCTGGACTCGGTTATTACGCGCGGGCACGCAACCTGCATCGTGCGGCCCAATATTTGCGTGATGAGCATGATGCTCAGTTTCCGACGGAATTCGAAGCTGTCGCGAATCTGCCGGGCATCGGCCCCTCTACTGCCGGTGCAATATTGTCTCTCAGCTGCGGTCAGCGTCATCCGATTCTGGACGGCAATGTGCGGCGGGTGCTGGCGCGCTTCCATGCGATTGAAGGCTGGCCCGGCGATAAAGCCGTGGAAAAACAACTGTGGGAATTTGCCGAGCAGCATACCCCAAGCCAGAACGTCGCGGCTTATACGCAAGCCATCATGGACATGGGCGCGACGCTCTGCACCCGTGCAAAACCGGACTGTGATCAATGTCCGGTGGCCGCAGATTGCCGCGCTCATCTGTCGGGACGCGAAACTGATTTTCCCGGGTCACGGCCACGCAAGCAGTTGCCGGTTAAACGCGTACGCATGCTGATTCTGACGGATGGCGAACGCTTGATGCTGGAGCAGCGTCCACCGGCTGGCATCTGGGGCGGCTTGTGGGGTTTTCCGGAGCTGGAACCGGATGCCGATATTGAAACATGGTGTCAGCAGCGCTTCGGCGCCGTAGCGTTGTCACAACGGCACTTGCCATCGTTGCGGCATACGTTCAGTCATTTTCATCTCGATATCGAACCGGTGTTGCTGACTATCGAGCCGATCAACGCACGGGATGAAACAACGGTGATCTGGTTTGAACCGGCTTCGCCGCCTCAGGTTGGGTTGGCCAGGCCGGTATCGAAGTTACTTGAAACATTGAAAGCCATTACAGGAGAAACAGCGGATGACGCGCACAGTCAAATGCGTCTTGTTGGGTGAAGAATTGGAAGGCCTTGAACGGGCGCCGTATCCGGGCGAACTGGGGCAACGCATCTATGAGCAGGTGAGCAGGCAGGCCTGGCAGCAATGGTTGAAGCATCAGACCATGCTGATCAACGAATACCGGTTGTCGGTGATTGAGCCGAAAGCGCGCAAGTTTCTGGAAGCGGAAATGCAGAAGTATCTGTTCGAGGGTGGCGCGGAAAAACCGGAAGGGTATCAGCCGGAGGAGTGATTACTTTCGGGCCGTCAGTCTTTTTGTCATTCCCGCCGCTGCGGGAATGACAAAGAAGCAAGCTGGAGAAGAAATTACAGGGAGCTAGGGGCCTAAGGGCGATCAGCTCGCCGTCAGATACTGCACACTGAACCAGCGCCGGTCGTCGGTCCACACCTGTTCCACGCGATAACCGGCTTTCGCGGCAAGTTGTGCAAAACCCTCAAGCGTATGCTTGTAGCTGTATTCCGTGACGATATGTTCGCCCTCGCGGAAACTGAATCGTTCTCCGCCCACATGCACGATCTGAGCGGCAGTGCTTACAATATGCATCTCGATGCGGCTTTCGGCTGGATTGAATGGCGCATGATGCCGGAAGCGGTTCAGATCGAAATCGCCGTCCATTTCCTGATTGATGCGCTGCAGGATATTGAGATTGAAATCCGCCGTGACGCCGGCGCTGTCGTTGTAAGCGGTTTCCAGTATGCGCACATCTTTTCTGAGATCGACCCCGATCAGCAGTGCACCATCCTCTCCGGCAAGTCGGCGCAACTGTTTCAGCAGGCGTACGGCTGCGGCGGGTTCAAAATTGCCGATGGTGGAGCCCGGGAAGTAGATCGCGGCGCGCCGGATTGCCCGCGACGGTACCGGCAGTTCGAACGGCTGCGAGAAATCCGCGCACACCGGCAGCACTTCCAGCTCCGGATAACGCTGGTTCAATTGATCGGCGGCGTTAACGAGATGACTGCGTGAAATGTCCACCGGTACATAGGCCACCGGGTCGCGCAAGGCTTCCAGCAACAGCTTTGTCTTCAGACTGCTGCCACTGCCGGGTTCGACCAGCAGCAGGCGTGGACCGAGTGCCGCGGCCATTTCCGGCAGATGCGTTTCCATGATGCCGAGTTCGGTACGTGTCGGGTAATACTCCGGCTGCTCGCAGATTGCATCGAACAGTTCTGAACCGCGCGCGTCGTAAAAATATTTGCTGGGCAGCATCTTGCGCGGTGCGCGCAGCCCTGCAAGGATCTCATCGCGTACGTCGCCCGGACGTGGATGGTAATCGTGCAGCGTCACAGACAGTGCTTGGGAAACCTGCATGTCATTCATCCCTGGCAAGACGCAGACCGGAAAACTGCCAGCGCGCGTCGGGTGGAAAGAAGTTTCGATAGGTGCTGCGAATGTGCGACTGCGGTGTGGCGCAGGAGCCGCCGCGCAGCACCATCTGGTTGGACATGAACTTGCCGTTGTATTCGCCCAGCGAACCCGCCAGCGGTTTGAAACCCGGATAACTCACGTACGGACTCATGGTCCACTCCCAGACGTCGCCGTATAGCTGATACGGCGCAGCGGCATCGGCGGGTGCGGCAACCGGGTGATAGTGGCCCTGTTCCATGAAATTACCCTGTATCGGTTGCATGCCTGCCAGGGATTCCCATTCCGCTTCGGTCGGCAGCCGTGCCCCGGCCCAGCGCGCAAAGGCATCAGCCTCGTAGTAGCTGAGGTGCACGACCGGCGCAGCTTCATCCAGCGCGCGCAATCCGCCCAGCGTGAACTCGGCATCGAGCCCGGCGTTCCAGTACTGCGGACGTTCCCAGCCGGCGCGTTGTATCAGGCCCCAGCCTTCCGACAGCCACAGCTCCGGGGTGCGGTAACCGCCATCGCGAACAAACGCCAGGTATTCGCCGTTGCTGACCGAGCGGTTGGCAAGGGCGTGCGCTTCCAGAAATACCCGATGCCGGGGCGATTCGTTGTCGAAGGCAAAATCTCCGCCACTGTGGCCGATCTCAACAAGACCTTCCGGGCGTGAAATATATTTCAGTTCCGTGGCGCGACCCTGCGCCGGGAGTTGCAGCTCGCGCCAGGCCGGAAGCAGCGGATTCACCGACAACACGTGGTTGATGTCGGTGAGCGGCAGTTCCTGATGCTGCTGTTCATG
>DASUXE010000269.1:0-3685 GCA_036378075.1 Gammaproteobacteria bacterium | reverse complement strand
ACTGAAAATCGTTTCATCGGCTGAGCAGGTACCCGCGACCGGCGGATTTGCGAGTGTCACACTGGCATCGCGGGCTGCCCATCCGGTTCTCCACCCAGGCCCATCCTCAGGATGGGCCTTTTTGTATTTTTTGTTCCCGTTGCAGACCCCGGTGCCGGGCACACTGGCATGCGTAAGTATCCGCCTACAAGAGCTTCCTTAAGCAGCTGACATCGTGTGTGGCAGGCCGTCCGATAGTGACTCCGGCAGCCGTAGATAGAATGTCATGCATGCGACAGGAGTCCGATTGCCGTGCATCAGCTGCTTGACAAACTGCGAGACAAACCGCGTGACATCGCGCCGCCGGCGTTGATCGCCGGTTATTACGAATACGCCGACAGCTGGAACGACCGGGCGGTATATTTGCGCGTGCATTATGAGCCGTTACAGTGCCTGCATGTCGAGCTCTATATAGACCACTCCAAAGCGGAGGCCGACGTCGAGATCAGGCTCAGTCTGGGCGCGCAATCAGTGCGTTTCATGTCGCTGATCAGCCCAAAACATCCGGGCTGGCCCTGCCACGGCCGTGGCATTGGCACTCTGCTGGCCAATTGCACGATTGCATTCCTGCAGGCCATCTATCCGCCCCAGGCGGTGCTGACCGGCTGGGCGCCGTTGATGGATTCCCCGACAGACGAGGACCCCGACCGGCTCTGGGAGCGGCGCTGGGAATTCTGGGCGCGGTTTGGCGTGATACTCGACGAATACAACATGTTCGACGTGCAGGTCGGCAATCTCACCCTGGTCGATAACGGCAAGAGTTGTCTGGAATATTTCCCGCGGATATTGCCGGTTTCCGCGTTCAAGTACGCTGGCAGCCATGCGCGGCAATTTCACATTGCCGGCCATGCGGATGTCGAGGACATGCTGTGAGCGCGAACTAGCTCCGGTCACGGCTGGGGCGGGTGACCCACCATCCTGGCAGCGCTTGTGTTAATTTCTCGGGATGGCACAGGCGGATTACTCAACGTTATTGGCGATGCTGGAAGACGGGCGTGTGGACGTGGAAAGCGTCGGTGCCTTCTGGCAGCAGGCGCGCCGCGCCCGGGTGCCGGGCGCCCGGCAGCCCGTGGTGGCGGTCCCGGTGACCTTCCATCTGGTGGGTGCGGTGCGCAGCGTCGCCTATGCGCAGCTGCTGACCGGCCCCGGTCTGGGCGAGGCCTATGAGCACAAACCTCAAGTCACCCTGGTCTGGCACCGGCGGGGCGGCCAGCAGCCGCCACTGGCGTTTGCCGAATTCGCCTTGCCGGTAATGGGGTTGTTTTGGACCGGTGCTGCGGATGCGGTGGCGCTGAGCCTCGGTGAGCGGCTGCTGGAAATCCTGGCGCGCGAGTACCCTCATCCCGAATGGGAGCTGGAACAGCACTTCGGGGCCAGCCTGGAACGTGTATTCGCACGCCTGGCCGAGAGCGAATACCTGGAGGCCGGCGCAACGTTGCGTTCCACCCAGAAATAGCCCACTGAACCGAATTACCCCCGCAGGTGTCGAACCTGTCTGCAACCTCGATTTCATTGCTGGCGTCCGAAAAGGGGCAGCCGGATTTACCGCAGGAGTCTTGATGATGTCGCGTACCGCGTCTTTCTTGTCGTGTTCCATCCTGGCCGGCTTGTTGCTGGCGGCCCTGTCGCCTGCGCCCGCGCAGGCAGCGCCGGACTTGTCACCGCTCTATGCCCAGTTGAGCTGGCGGCAGGTCGGGCCGTTCCGTGCCGGCTGGTCGACCATGGCCGTTGGAATCCCCTCGCAGCCGAATACGTTTTATTTCGGCGGCGCAGACGGCGGTGTCTGGAAGACCACCGATGCCGGCCTGACCTGGCAGCCGATGTTTCAGCAGCAGAACTCGATTTCGGTCGGCGCGCTGGCGATCGCGCCATCCAACCCGGACATCATTTATGTCGGTACCGGTCAGCCGGAACCACGCTATGACATCGTCGAAGGTGACGGCATGTACCGTTCCGCCGACGGTGGCAAGACCTGGACCCATATCGGACTGACCGACACCCGCCACATCGGCCGTATCTGGATCGACCCCAGCAACCCCGACACCGTGGTCGTCGCCGCTGTCGGTCATTTTTTCGGCGCCAATGAACAACGGGGTGTGTTCCGGACCACCGACGGTGGCCAGCACTGGCAGAAAGTGTTGTACGTCAATGCCGAGACTGGCGCGGTGGACCTCGCGGCAGACCCTGCCCATCCGCAGGTGATGTTTGCAGCGACCTGGCAGCAGCGCATGTATCCCTGGCTGTCGTATTTCAAACCGCAGGCCGGCCCCGGCAGCGGTATCTGGAAATCCACCGACGAAGGCAAGACCTGGACCCAGCTGAAAGGCCACGGTTTGCCAACCGGTGTGTTGGGCCGCATCGGGTTGGCTGTCGCGCCCGGAACCAATGACCAGCGCGTCTATGCCATTATCGACGCCAAACCGCAAAGCGTATTTGTCGGCGGCGCGAATCAGGACAGCGGCAGTGGCTTGTATCGTGCCGATGATGGCGGTGCAAACTGGAAAAAGACGGGTGGCGACGATCTTGCCGACTGGTATTTCGATCGCATTGCGGTGGATCCGAAAAATCCTGATCTGCTCTATGTAATGAACCGCTCGGTCGCGCGTTCCAGTGACGGCGGCAAGACGTTCACCTGGTTCAAGGGCGCACCGGGCGGCGACGATTACCACTTCATGTGGATCAATCCGGACAATGATCGTTACATGATCCTGGCCAGCGATCAGGGCACCACCGTGAGCGTGGATGGTGGGAACAGCTGGTCGAGCTGGTACAACCAGCCGACCGGTCAGTTCTACCATGTGGTTACCGACAATCAATTCCCGTACCGGATCTACAGCGGTCAGCAGGACAGCGGCACCGTGGAAACCGCCAGCCGCAGCGACTTCGGCGAGATTACCGAGCGTGACTGGGCCCCGGTTGGTGGTGATGAACGCAGCTACGTGATTCCCGATTCCGGCGATCCCAACCTGGTTTACGTCGGCGGTCTCGGCGGTCATGTCTCGCGTTACAACGCGACCACGCACCAGGTGCAGAATATTTCAGCGTGGCCGGTATCCAGTTACGGCAAACTGCCAACCACGGTCAAATATCGTTACACGTGGTTCTATCCGCTGGTCGCCGCGCCACATCAGGCACACACACTGTATCTTGCTTCGCAGGTACTGTTCAAAACCACCGACGAAGGCATGCACTGGCGCACCATCAGTTCCGATCTGACCGGTGTCGATAAAGCGCACGCGTCACACTGCGACAGTGACGACATCACCGATGCCGAGGCGCGTGCCTGTGGATACGGTGTGATCTTCAGCATCGCGCCCTCGCCGTTGAAACAAGACCAGATCTGGATCGGAACGGATGATGGCTTGATTCAGTTGACCCGCGACGCTGGCAAGCACTGGCAAAACGTGACCCCGCAAGGCCTGCCGCTTTATGGACGCGTGAATCAGATCGACGCATCTTCGATTGATCCCGCCACTGCCTATGCGGCGGTCGATACCCATCGCAAGAACGAGTCGGGTGTTTATATTTACCGTACCCACGACTACGGTCGGCATTGGGCCCTTATCAACCAGGGCATTCCGGATACGCAGTACACGTATGTGGTGCGGCAGGACCTCAGGAATCCGGATCTGCTGTATGCGGGAAC
>DASUXE010000268.1:0-2500 GCA_036378075.1 Gammaproteobacteria bacterium | reverse complement strand
AAAAACGGCTTCCCGGTGACGGAAATCGTCTCGCGATACTGGAAGCTCAATTTCGAAGGCTTCGAAAAGCAGCGCGGCCTGATCGAGGAATTCGCCAACGCAAAAAAGACTTACCTTATCGATGGCCATACGCCGCGTCAGGGCGAGATGTTCCGCAACCCGGACCTTGCCAACACACTCTCGATGATCGCGAAAGGCGGACGCGATGTGTTTTACAAGGGCAAGCTCGCGCACGTCATGGGCGATTACTTCAAGCGCATCGGTGGCGACTTGCGCTATTCGGATTTTGCCGATTTCCACGGCGAGTGGGTGCAACCGGAATCCATCAATTACCGCGGTTATGACGTGTATGAACTGCCGCCCAATGGCCAGGGCTTCGCGACGCTGGAAATGCTGAACCTGCTCAAAGGCTTCGACCTGAAGAAGATGGGCGTCGGTTCCGCCGATGCGCTGACTGCGGAAATCGAGGCCAAGCGCCTCGCCTACGCGGATCTCGCCAAGTACTACGCGGACCCGCGCTTCTACAAGGTACCGATGAAAGGCCTGCTTTCGGATAAATATGCCGACCAGCGCCGCAAGTTGATCAGCCTCGATCACGCCAACCCCGACATCGGACCCGGCGATCCGCGTCTGTTCAACGGTGACACCACCGATTTCGAGACCGCTGACCAGAACGGCATGATGGTGTCGATGATCCAGTCCAATTATGCCGGCATGGGCTCGGGGCTGGTGGCCGATGGCCTCGGCTTCATGTTTCAGGATCGCGGCGCACTGTATTCGCTGCATCAGGGTGACGCCAATGTGTATGCGCCGCGCAAGCGTCCGTTCCACACTATCATCCCGGCGTTCGTGATGAAGAACGGCAAGCCGTGGCTGGCATTCGGCGTGATGGGAGGCGACATGCAACCGCAAGGCCAGACCCAGGTGCTGGTCAACATGATCGACTTTGGCATGAACGTCCAGGAAGCCGGCGACGCCGCGCGCTGGCGGCATTTCGGCAGCGCTACGCCCACCGGACTGCCGTCGGAGGGCATCGGCACCGTCAAGATGGAATCCGGCTTCGATCCGCAAATCAAGAGTGAACTCGAGAAGCGGGGTTACAAGGTGATCGACGTGCCGCCCGGCACCCCCGGCGTGTTCGGCGGCTACGAAGCGATCATGTTTGACCCGGTACAACATGTGTACTGGGGCGCCAGCGAGATGCGCAAGGACGGCGAGGTGATCGGCTACTGATTCAATGCACGCCATCCACCGGCACGAACAAAGGAGTTGACCCATGTATTACATAGTCGATACCCGGAAATCGTTTGATCAGGCATCCGCCGATCTCGACGCTGCAGTAAAACGCAACGGCTTTGGCGTGCTGCATGTCCATGACCTGGGCGCCACTCTGCGCAGCAAGGGCATCGATTTTGCGGAGCAGTGCAAGGTATTCGAGGTCTGCAACCCGGTGCAGGCTGCGAAGGTACTGTCGGCCGACATGCGCCTGAACATGGCCCTACCCTGCCGCATTTCGGTGTTCACCGAAAATGGCAAAACAAAAATCGGTCTGATCAAACCCGCGGAAATGATTGCCTCGCTGTCTCAGGATGCGGCGCTAGCACAGGTTGCAGACGAGGTTGAAAGCAAGACGATCCAGATGATAGAGGAAGCCCAATAAGCCCCGCAACCGGCACTACCTTAGCTTGCTGCTTTTACGGAGTCTCTCATGAAGAAATTTCTCGCGGTTTACACCGGCACCCCTGAAAGCGTGGAACGAAAGGGCTGGAACAAGCTGAGCGATGCCGAGCGCCAGAAGCGCCAGCAGACCGGAATCAAAGCATGGCAACAATGGGCGGAGACCAACAAGGCCCACATCGTCGATAGCGGCTCACCGCTGGGCAAAACCAAATGCGTTTCCGGGCGCGGCATCGAAGACATCAGGAACAATCTCGCCGCGTATGTGATCGTGCAAGCCGATTCGCCTGAAGCTGCGGCCCGTCTTTTCGAGAATCATCCGCATTTCACGATTTTCCCCGGCGACACGGTCGAGATCATGGAATGCCTGCCGATCCCGGGCACCTAAGTCGGGCGTTCTCCCGGTCACCGTATTAGAATTGAACCCGGATTCCCTTCGGAAAAATCAGTCATGGCCAAACTTCGCGTGCAAAGCTTTGCTGTATCCCTCGATGGCTACGGTGCCGGGCCGGATCAGGATCTCCAGAATCCGCTCGGTGTCGGCGGACCGGAGCTCATGGAATGGTTCTTCAATACGCGCGCCTGGCGCCAGATGCATGGACAAGACGGTGGTGACGGCGAAACCGGCGTTGACAATTCCTTTGCCGAAAAAGGTTTCGATAACATTGGCGCCTGGATTCTCGGCCGCAACATGTTCGGACCCATCCGCGGCCCCTGGCCGGATGAAAGCTGGCGCGGCTGGTGGGGCAAAGAACCGCCCTATCATGTACCCGTGTTCGTACTCACTCATCATGCACGCGCCCCGCTCGAGATGGCAGGCGGC
>DASUXE010000267.1:0-3017 GCA_036378075.1 Gammaproteobacteria bacterium | reverse complement strand
CCTGCAGTTCAAGAAAATGCGCGCCCAGAAACGAATATGCCGCGTGATGCCGGCCTTGAGAAAACAATTCAAGATCCCGGTTTTGCAGCAGCGGCGGGAACGCATAGGGATCGTGTTGTTCATGAGCGTTACCAGTATCGTCAATCCAGCGAAGACGATACGGTGAAGGCAGCTTGTTACCGGCACCGGACCATTCGAACAGTCCGGTAGTACCCATCGGCGTCAACACCAATTCGCCGGGCAGCATCGTGATACTGCGAGCATGCGGGTTAAACACCCGCACGCGCATGCGGGACCCGTCAGAGTGCGGTCCCAGTACCTGGAAGGGATCGTGCAGGCGCGCTTCCAGCAGACGGGTCAATTCCCGGTCATCTGCGCGTGCGGATGCCTGCCTTGTCGAATTCATGTCGCGCTGTCTCGCGGTCAGCCTGGCCAAAGCAAATGATAGCCCTCCCCGATTGCAAATGGTTGACCTGTGTCAAATGCCTGTCACGCAGTCTGTGTTCTACTTTGAAGCCATATGCGCTGATCAGATTCCAGGAAGGCCGCGCAGTGACTCCGACCGAACAACGCTCTTCGAGGTTTGTCAGCCTCATTACCCGTGACACGCTCGCGCTGGTGCTGGCGGGTGGCCGTGGCACACGATTGGGCGCCCTCACCCGGCACCGGGTCAAACCGGCCGTGCCATTCGGAGGCAAGTACCGGCTGGTCGATTTCCCGCTTTCCAACTGCATCAACTCGGGCATTCGCCGCATCGGGGTGCTGACCCAGTACAAGTCACATTCGCTGATTCGCCATCTGCAACAGGGCTGGGGATTTCTGAAAGGCGAATTCGGCGAGTTCATCGATATCCTGCCTGCGCAGCAGCGAACCGGCGAACACTGGTATCTCGGAACCGCCGACGCGATCTACCAGAACCTGGACATCATTCGCGCTCACGATCCGCAGTTCGTGATTATTCTGGGTGGCGATCACGTTTACAAAATGGATTATGGCGCCCTGCTTGCCTATCACCTGGAAAGTCATGCCGATGTCACGGTCGCCTGCATGCAGGTTCCCCTGTCGCAGGCCAGCGCATTCGGCATCATGACTATCGAAGACAACGGCCGCATCCGGGAGTTTGCCGAGAAGCCGGCCAACCCGGCGCCGATGCCGGGTGTCCCGGACTGCGCTCTGGCCTCCATGGGAATCTACGTATTCAACACCGAATACCTGATCGAGACGTTGAGTACCGATGCAAAGCAGACCTCATCCAGTCACGATTTCGGCAAGGACATCGTGCCGCAGGCGGTCGCCAATGCCGCAACGTTCGCCTTTCCATTTCGCAATGATCTGACCGGAGAACTCGCCTACTGGCGCGACGTGGGAAATCTCGATTCCTACTGGGCATCGAACCTGGAGCTGATCGGTGCGCGTCCGGAACTGAATCTTTACGATGCCGAATGGCCGATCTGGACATTGCACGATACATTTCCGCCGGCAAAATTCGCAATTGATGCCGAAGGACATGCCGGCGTCGCCGAGGATTCGCTGGTGGCGTCCGGTTGCATCATTGTTGGTGCCGTGGTGAAACACTCGGTCCTGTTTCCGAACGTGCGCGCTGAACCTGGTGCGGAAATCGACGAATGCGTCATCTTCCATGACGCCATGGTCGGAGCCGGCTGCAAATTGCGACGTGTGGTGGTGGACTCGCGTTGCGTGATCCCGCCCGGTACGGTCATCGGTTACAACCGCACCGATGACGAACAGCGCTTCGAAGTCAGCGCAGGTGGCGTGGTGCTGGTAACCCCGGAGATGCTGGGTCAGCGTATCCGCCATGTCTGAGGGCTCTACGTCACCATTGCGCGTGGTGTTCTGCTGGCACATGCACCAGCCGGACTACCGGCATGCCGAAACCGGAATCTATCGCGCTTCCTGGACCTATCTGCACGCGCTCAAGGATTACACCGACATGGCCTGGCATCTGGAAACCAATCCGGATGCCAGAGTGGTTGTCAATTTCTCGCCGGTGCTGCTCGAGCAATTGCAGGATTACGCGCAGCGCATCGGCAACACCGTTACGAACGGTAATGAGCCCGGCGACCCGTTGCTGTCAGAACTGGCAAGCCTGCATCCCGCTGCTGACACTTCCCGCAGACAGTTTCTGCTCGCAGCCTGTGTGCGAAGCAATACGCGGGTGATCGAGCGCTTCGCTCCGTATCGGCGTCTGGTCGAAACCGCCCAGTTCGCTGCCGCCCGCCCGGAAACCGGTTCGTATCTGAGTGAACAGTATTTCGTCGATCTGCTGGTCTGGTATCACCTTGTCTGGTGTGGCGAAACGCTGCGCCGCAGCGATCCGCTGATTCTTAAACTGCTCGACAAGCAGCAGGATTACAGCCTGCAGGATCGGCGCGAGTTACTGGCATGGATCGGACAGACCATACAGCAGCTGATTCCGCGCTATCGCAGTCTGCAGGAACGCGAACAGATCGAGCTCTCGGCAAGCCCCTGCACGCACCCGATTCTGCCGTTGCTGCTCGATCTGGGCAGCGCGCGCGAAGCACGGCCGCAGTTGCAGTTGCCTGCACACGCCGGTTATCCCGACGGTGCTGCCCGGGTGCGCTGGCAGTTGAGCGAGGCGCGGCACCGGTTTGCAGCCATCTTTGGCAGCGAGCCTGCCGGCTGTTGGCCGTCGGAAGGCGCAGTGTCCACTGCAGCGCTCGGCATGATTCACGACGCCGGATTCGACTGGACGGCGAGTTCGCTCGGCGTACTGGTAAACAGCGCATCGCTTCCTCACGACTCGGACCATTTTCATCGCCCATACCGGATACCCGGCGGACCGGTGTGTTTTTTCCGCGACGACGGGCTCGCCGACCGGATCGGCTTCGTGTACAAGGATTGGGCGCCGCTGGATGCGGTACGCGATTTTGTTTCACACCTCGAAGCAATCGCCGGCTTGCCGGATCTGCCGGGGCGGGTATTGTCCATCATTCTCGATGGCGAAAACCCGTGGGACAGTTATGCTGAAAACGGTT
>DASUXE010000266.1:0-5237 GCA_036378075.1 Gammaproteobacteria bacterium | reverse complement strand
TGGTAAGGTCGAACAGCGGAGACGCGATGACTGATTACCGCCCCATCTCCTGCGCCATGTACAACCAGTACGAACTGGCGATCCTGCGTCACACCACAATGCGTCTGCGATGGCGAGATAGTGCAGGCGTCATCCATCTGGAAACACTCACCCCCGAAGACCTGGAAACCTGCCACGGCGAGGAGTTTCTGCTCGCTCGTAACCTCATCGGCGAGTGTCTCAGGGTCCGACTGGATCGGATCAGAACCGTGTCGGCACTTCCTGCATCCACTGCTTCCTGAGGCGTTTTTCGGCCTCGAACAAGAGGTTATGCACATTTGCTGGTTCCTGACTTAATCCGTGGAACGAACGTGCATGTTTCGCAACGAACAAACCGTGAAATCTTGTAACTTATTGTATTTAATGATTAATTTTCGTGTTCAAGAATTCGCCGATTTGAAACAATTCAAGCGCTGACAGGGACTTGGCTGTTTCCCGATGCATTCCATCCACAGAGTTATCCACAGATTTTGTGGAAAAGCATTTTTTATCAACAGGAGCAGGAGGTTATCCGGTTTTACTAAAGCTGGACATCATGAAACGTCACTAACTGGCCTTCCCAGTCGCCGTTGTGGTCAAGGCGTGTGTCCCGGCACTTGCCGGTTCCCGGAACGAAGGGTATGATGCGCGGCTCTCAAAAAGTGGCCCAAGCCCCCCGATCCAGAGGTTTTCATGAAAGCCGGCATCCATCCCGAGTACAAGCAGATCACCGTCACTTGCAGCTGTGGCAGCACTTTCGAGACCCGCTCCACCCTGGGTCATGATCTGCACGTCGAAGTGTGCTCGAGCTGCCATCCGTTCTTCACGGGCAAGCAGAAAATTGTCGATACCGCTGGCCGCGTGGACAAATTCCGCAAGAAATACGGCAACAAATCGGCGTAACGTCGCGTTACCGGTTCCGGGTCCCAGAATCAGCGAGGCGCCTTCGGGCGCCTCGCGTCGTTTCAGACCTTAGTTTTAGATGCAGTTAGCGCTGACCTGAGGTCAGCAAACACCCATCGCGGCCGGTGTTACAATGCGCCGTCCGGTCATAGGCACCGGGCACCCTCAAAGGGCTGGCTGTCGCTTCCACGATTGCACCCTTGTGGGTCGGCGCACGGTATTTCAGGATAACCTGCCCCTCGCGATGAGCTCAGCTCTACCGCTCTTATCCTGCTTGGGCAGTCTTCTGTCCCTGCGCCAAACCCAGGCGGCTGAACTATCCGGCCCCTGCCAACGTTTGTGACCCCGCCAGCCTGCGGCACCGGCGGATACCGGGAGATTCATGCGATGAGCAGCAAGATGTACAAAATCACTGCCCCCGACAACAAGACCAGTGAACTACCGCTCCGCGAAGGCAGCATGGGCCCTGCCACGCTCGATATTGGCAGCCTGTACAAGGATCAGGGAATCTTCACCTTTGACCCCGGATTCGTCGCCACCGCGAGCTGCGAGAGCAAGATCACGTACATTGACGGCGACAAAGGCGTGTTGCTGTATCGCGGTTATCCGGTAGATCAACTGGCCGAAAAGAGCAGCTTCCTGGAAATCGCCTACCTGATTCTATATGGGGAATTGCCCAACAAGACCCAACTCGATACGTTCGTTAACACGATCCAGCACCATTCGCTGGTCAACGAAGCCATTCTGCGGTTTTTCAATGGCTTCCATTACGATGCCCATCCCATGGCCATGATGGGCGCCGTGGTCGGTTCACTTTCCGCTTTCTATCATGATTCCACGGACGTCCATAATCCCAAGCACCGGGAAGTGTTTGCGCATCGCATCATTGCCAAGATGCCAACCCTGGCGGCTGCCGTTTATAAACACGGCATCGGCCAGCCCTTTGTTTATCCGCGCAATGATCTCGATTACTGCACCAACTTCCTGCACATGCTGTTTTCGGTGCCGGCCGAGGACTATCACGTGGATCCGGTCGCTGCAGAAGCTCTGGATCTACTGTTCATCCTGCACGCCGATCACGAGCAGAACGCCAGCACCTCAACCGTCCGCCTGGCGGGCAGTTCCGGCACCAACCCGTACGCAGCGATCGCGGCCGGGATCGCAACCCTGTGGGGGCCGGCGCACGGCGGTGCCAACGAAGCCGTGCTCAACATGCTGAAAGACATCGGTGACGTCAAAAACATCGACAAGGCCATTGCCAAAGCCAAGGACAAGAACTCGGGCTTCCGTCTGATGGGCTTCGGTCACCGGGTCTACAAGAATTACGATCCGCGCGCCCAGATAATTCGCGCTACCTGTCACAAGGTGCTGAAGAAACTGGGACGCGACGACGATCCGAAACTCGAACTGGCGATGCGCCTGGAAGAAATTGCGCTCAAAGACGAATATTTCATCGAGAAAAAGCTGTACCCAAACGTGGATTTCTACTCCGGCATCATCTACCGGGCCCTCGGCATCCCGGTGCACATGATGACCGTGATGTTTGCCATCGCACGTACCGTGGGCTGGGTAGCGCATTGGCAGGAAATGATTGCCGATCCGCACATGAAGATCGGCCGGCCGCGTCAGCTGTACACCGGCGCAGTGAAGCGCGACTACACGGATATCAGCAAACGCAAGTGAAACACCGGTTCTCTGTCGGCAACAAAAAAGCGGCTTGAATCAGCCGCTTTTTTGTTGCCGAAGCCGAAAATCACAAACACTTAATCGGTGACTGCCAGCAGCAAATCCAGGTCGCGCAACGATGCGCGCCGCATCGGCCTGCCGTCCACCGGGCTGGCCGGGGCCTCACGGATGCCGTCCACGCCGAACACGGTGAGTTCAATCGGGACATCTCCGGCAACAAACCGGTAAACGGGATATTCATGCACAATGCCGCCGCCTGATTTCAGTTTGCGCGCCGAGACTTCGTAAGGAATGTTTTTTTCCAACAGGAAAATCGCCACCTGTTCCGGCATGTCGCTGAATACATGCAGGTAGACAACGGCGTGGGCAGCTGCGGTGCCGGCCAGCACCGGCCCGACCAACCGGGCATTGAAACGTTCCAGCAATTGCATGGCGTCGCGCGCCGTCCGGCGCAGATTGCGCAGCTGCACCGGCTGGGAATCGGACTGGAACAGTCGCTGACGCTCGACCAGCGCCTGCTCGACTTCGACGTTGGTAGGCATGTGCAGGCTGCGGGGATCGAAGCCCAGCCGTTCGGCAGCTTTGCGTTTCGCGAACAGGAAATCCCGCACGCCCTCTTCGGCCATGATGCGGGCGGCTTCGTGGGTCAACAGACGCCGGGAATCGTCCGTGCGTGGCGAGACGCGTCGGTTCATCGCTTTTCTGCCAAGGGCACCTGAAAAAAAGGTTAGCACATGAATCAGAACAGGTCGGCGCCGTTGCCCTGTTTCTTCTTGTCGGGGGCTTTAGCCGGCAGATGACCCGCCTCGAAGTATTCCCAGATCGAACCCGGCGAGGTAGCACTGACCAGCAGGCCAGTCTTCGGATCGATGCGCGCGCGCACCAGACCCGGAGGTTGAGGGTACGGATCAGCGGGATCGGGCACGTTTTGCAGCGCTGCACCCATGAAATCCGTCCAGATCGGCAGTGCCGCAAGTGCGCCCTGCTCACCGTTGCCCAGCGATTGTGTGGGCTGGTCATTGCCCACCCAGACTACCGTCACAATGTCGTTGTTGAACCCGTCGAACCAGGCGTCGGTCCAATCGTTGGTAGTGCCGGTCTTGCCGGCCAGATCGTCACGACCCAGGCGGCGGGCAAGCTGGCCGGTACCGTGATTAATGACATCCTGCATCATGCTGGTCATCAGCCAGTCGTTCTGTGGCGTGATGACCTGGGGTGCAAATTTTGGCATCTGCGGCGGCGTTGCATCGCTCGCCGGCGTCAGGGTTTTGGCCACGCCGGCCGTGTCAACGCTACAGTTGTCGCAAGCGAGTTGCGGGTCGGCTTCGAATACTGTTTTACCCGAGCCGTCCTCGATGCGCTGTATGTAGTACGGCGTGACACGGAATCCGTGATTTGCAAATACTGCGTATCCCCGAGCCATTTCCAGCGGAGTCAGGCTGGCGCTGCCGAGCGCCATGCTCAGGTTATGGGGCAGTTCGTCGGGGTTGAATCCGAATTTCTGCACGTAATTTACTGCGTAATCGATCCCGATCTGCTGCAGCACCCGGATTGAGACCAGATTGAGCGAATGCGCCAAAGCGTTGCGCAACCGGGTCGGACCGCTGAAATCGCCTTCGTAATTGCCCGGGCGCCAGTCCCCGAGCGCCGGATCCTTTACCACCACAGGCGCGTCATTGACCACGCTGGCGGGCGTAAAACCGTCCTCGAGTGCGGCCGAATAGTAAAAAGGTTTGAAGGACGAACCGGGCTGGCGATGTGCCTGGGTAACCCGGTTGAACTTGCTGGTACTGAAATCGAACCCGCCAACCAGCGACACAATGGCGCCGTCAAATGGGTCGACCGATACCAGCGCGCTCTGTGCGTTGGGTACCTGGGCCAGACTCCAGTTGCCTTTGTCGTCCTGAGCCAGATACACGATATCGCCGCGCTCGAAAATCTCTGAGGCATGTTTCGGTGACGGGCCCGCCGCGTTGGTTTTCAGGTACTTGCGCGCCCATTTGAGCCCGTTCCAGTCCACCTGCACCAGGCCGACCCCATCCGCGTAAAGTTCCGCAGCCTGGTCCTGTACCGCGATCACCAGCGACGGACACAGGCCGCCAACATGATCCCGGTTTTCCACGGCTTGTTTGAACTCCGCCTCGCCAGCAGTCTTCGGCAGTTCCACATGCGCAACCGGACCCCGCCAGCCATGCCGCTGATCGTAGTCAAGCAAACCCTTGCGCAGCGCCGCCACCGCCTTAGGCTGCAAGCGGCTGTCGATGGTGGTAATCACCGAATAACCGGCGGTGTAGGCATCGTCACCATATTTGGTAACCATGTCGTTACGCACCATTTCAGCCAGATAGGGGGCGCTGACCGCAGCACTCGGCTCGTGGTAGGTGGCGGTGAGCGGCGCCGCCATCGCCTGGTTGTACTGATCTTGCGTGATATAGCCATCCGAAAGCATGCGGCCCAGCACATAACCGCGCCGTGCCAGTGCGCGTTGCGGGTTGGCCAACGGGTTTGCGGTTGAGGGTGCCTGGGGCAAACCCGCGATCATGGCGATCTGGGCCAAGGTCAGGTGGCTGACGTCGGTTCCATAGTAGACCTGTGCCGCCGCTCCTGCGCCATACGCGCGGCTGCCGAGG
>DASUXE010000265.1:0-5518 GCA_036378075.1 Gammaproteobacteria bacterium | reverse complement strand
GATCACATGACTGACCAGGACTTCCTCACCAACCAATTCCTGGTGGCGATGCCAACACTCGCCGATCCCAATTTTCAGCAAAGCGTGACCTTTATCTGCGAACACAATGCGCAGGGCGCGCTTGGCATCATCATCAACCGGCCCAGCAACCTGGTGCTGGGTGACATCTTCAAGCAGCTTTCCATTGACACCAGCGACCCGCAGATCAATGCCCTGCCGGTCTGGCAGGGTGGACCGGTACAAGTGGAACGCGGCTTCGTGATCCACTCTCCCACGGGCTCCTGGGAATCCACACTCAAACTGGGTTCCGACCTCGGCGTCACCAGTTCGCGGGATGTTCTGGCCGCCATTGCGCGTGGCGCCGGTCCCGACAAAACCTTCATCGCACTCGGCTATGCCGGCTGGGGCGCCGGGCAACTGGAAGCGGAGCTGGCGGAAAACGCCTGGCTCAGCACCCCAGCCGACCCCCATATCCTGTTCGATTTGCCGGTGGATCAGCGCTGGCAGGCCGCTGCGCGCAAAATCGGCGTGGATCTGACCTTGCTGTCCGGCGATGCCGGTCATGCCTGACGGACACAGCATCACCCTGCTCGGTTTTGACTTTGGACTACGCCGCATCGGCGTGGCAGTCGGACAAAGTCTCACCGGCAGTGCGACGCCGGTGGGCATCGTCCCGGCGCGGGACGGTGAGCCTGACTGGAATGTGCTGAAACGGTACCTGCGGGAATGGGGGCCTGCGCAGCTGGTGGTGGGACTTCCCTATACAATGGACGGCGGCGAACAGGACATTACCCAGCGTGCCCGGCAATTTGCCGCCGCGCTGAGCCAGCATTTCACAGGACCTGTGCATACCATCGACGAACGCCTGTCATCCCGGGAAGCGGAAACGCGCCTGAAGGCGCTGCGCCAGGCGGGACGCCGGCGCATCACGCGTGAGGATATCGACTGTGCCGCGGCCTGCGTGATTCTGGAAAGCTGGCTCAATACCCACCACAACTCCAACAACCATACGCATACATGACGCAACTGCATCATTTCCTCACACTGGACGGCTTGGACCGGGCAAGTCTTGTGACATTGCTGGATCGTGCCCAGGGTTTTCATGTGCCCCCCGGCAAGCCGGTACCACAACATTCCACACTGGCTAACAAAACGGTCGCCACGCTGTTCTTCGAGCCCAGCACCCGCACCCGCGCTTCATTTGAGCTGGCCGCACGCCGGCTCGGCGCCGAGGTGATCAATCTCGAACTTGCCTCGTCTTCCACCGTGAAAGGCGAATCCCTGGTCGATACGTTCTACACGCTGCAAGCCATGAACGTGGACCTGTTCGTGGTACGGCATCGCGACAGCGGCGTCCAGGCATTGCTCGCCGAACACGCGCTGCCGCATGTGCATATAGTGAATGCAGGTGAATCGCATGTTTCGCATCCGACCCAGGGATTGCTCGACGCGCTTACCATCCGCCAGCACAAAGCCGATTTTAAAAAACTTTCAGTTGCCATCGTCGGCGATATCAAGCATTCACGGGTGGCACGCTCTGCGATACAGGCGTTGACTATCCTCGGTACCGAGGACATCCGCCTCGCGGGACCGGCGGAATGGCTTCCTGGCGAAGTCTTCGGACAAAAATTCACGGATCTGGATCAGGCCGTCACGGATGTCGATGTGGTGATGATGCTGCGCATCCAGAAAGAACGCATGACAACCGATAGTGCGCCGGACGAACGGGAATATCTGCAGCGGTATCGTCTCGACAGCAGCAGGCTCAAACGCGCCAAGGCGGACGTCATCGTCATGCATCCCGGCCCGATGAATCGCGAGATTGAAATTACCTCCGAGGTCGCTGACGGGCCGCACTCTGTCATTCGCGAACAAGTCAACAATGGCGTCGCAGTAAGAATGGCGGTAATGGCATCGTTGAGCCAAAACCGTCTCTAGACATTGAAATGCAAAGCGACTGCGGATTCAAACCATGACCGACAAAGCTCACCGAAACACGATCTTCCTCGAAGACGCCGAAGTCCTGAGCCAGAATGGATTTCCGGGCGATCAATACGTATTGCGGTTGCATGCGCCGCAATGTGCCGCAAGGGCGTTACCCGGAAGTTTCATTCATCTGACCTGCGATGCCGCGCTGCCGATGCGCCGGCCGATGTCAATCATGCGCGTGTCACAAGAAGAAGGCTGGATCGAATGCCTGTACAAAGTCGTGGGCGAAGGCAGCCGGCTGCTGGCCCAACGGCAGCGAGGTGACAGACTCAGCTGTCTGGGTCCAATCGGCAAGCCCTTCGAGTTGCACCCCGATCACCCGCGCCCGTTACTGATTGGCGGCGGCGTGGGCATTCCGCCGATGGTGTTTGTCGCCGATTCTCTGCGGCGTGACAAGCGTACAGCATGGAAACCACTGGTCCTGATGGGCTCGGAAGTGCCGTTTCCGTTTCAGACCCGGCCCTCCAATATTCTGGTGCCGGGCATGCCGGCTGGCGTCATCGGTTGCATGCCGCTGATGGAAGACTGGGATATCCCGAGCCGGCTTGCGAGCCTGCAAGGTTATGCCGGCTGCTTTGAAGGCTATGTCACGGATCTCGCGCGGCACTGGCTCGCATCACTGGACAAGACCACGCTGAACGAAGTGGAAATACTCGCCTGCGGCCCCACGCCGATGCTGAAAGCCGTTGCGCATCTCGCCCAGCAGTTCGGCATCCCGAGCCAGGTATCGCTGGAGGAATTCATGGCCTGTGCGGTCGGTGGCTGCGCCGGTTGCACAGTGGAGGTGCGAACACCGGACGGCCCGGCCATGAAGCGAGTGTGCGTGGACGGACCGATATTCAACGGAGCGGTCGTGTTTCCACTGAACTAACGCAGGTGTCTGGGCGTGCATCTAGAGACAAGGCGCCGTGAGGCGCCTTGTCTTCGAATTAGACCAACTTCCCCGCTCAGTGTTTGGTTGTGCCGGGACCGATTTCCCTGTTCAGAAAATCCAGCAAATCATCGTAGAACACAACCTTGTGATCGGTTTTGTAGAAGCCATGCCCTTCATTGGGATAATATAACCACTCATAATGTTTGCCGATCTTGTCCAGTGCCGCTCGCAGTTCATTGGCATGGGCAATGTCGACCGTATGATCAGCCCCACCATGTGCCAACATCAGATCGGCCTTGATTGCCTTGACATTGAATGCGGGTGAATGCGCTTTCAACGCCGCTTCGTCATCCCCGACCGTACGTTTAAGAAATGGAATCTCGTCGCGCCGTTGCAGATTATTCCCGCTGTCTCGCAACATTATCAAATCATAAACACCCGCGTAACCAACACCGCATTTGTATAAATCCGGTTCCTTGACCACACCTTCGAGCGTCGCGTACCCGCCATAACTCGCGCCATAGATACAGATACGTTTCGGGTCGGCAATTCCCTGTTTGATTGCCCAATTGGTCGCATCGGTCAAATCATCCTGCATCTTGCCACCCCATTGCTGGTAGCCAGCTTGTTGAAAAGCGGTTCCATACCCGCCCGAACCTCGGTAATTAACCTGCAACACCGCGTAACCGTGATAAGCAAGGAACTGTACTTCTGGATCGAACCCCCATTCATCGCGAATCGTGAACGGCCCGCCGTGCGGGTGGATGATCAATGGCAAATTTTGACTTTGACCATTTGGCAAAGTCAGGTAGCCGTGAATAAGCAAGCCATCGCGCGCCTTGAACGTGACGGGTTTCATGGCTGCCATCTGATCCGGATCAATTCCGCTCATCACATTGAACAGAAATTGTACTTTGTGGGTCTTGGCGTCATAGATGTAATAACTACCCGGGTTACGATCGCTCTCGACCAACACGACCGCTTTGCTGCCATCATCGGTTTTGCTGGTTACTAACGCGGATTGACCCGGAAATGCGCTCTGCAAGCCCGCGATCAGTCCGACCAGCGACGACTTATTGTCCACCGCAATCCACTGTGGCAGATCGGTGGTGTACTGGAATGCCGCCAGTGTCTTGTGATCGCTGCCAAACAGCCAATACGTGGAAGAATATGCATTGTCGATGTCAAAATCCGGATCGCTATACATTAAAGTCTTTTGCAACGTCTGGGGATTCACCTTGTACAGACCGATCGTTCCTTTCGGCGTTATCCCTTCAAAATAGATTTCCTTGTTATCCGGAGTAAACGCGATCGGTCCGGTGGACACATAACGAGGCTGGTCATTAGTCAAACTGGAAATATCCTTCCAGTCGAGAGAACCCGGTTCACGGTATTCGAGAATCGGCTTAAGCGTCTTTTCATTATAGCCTGAAACCAGTCGTACCTCTCCATTGTTGTCGGCAGTCATTTCACCATCTTCCAAGGGACTGGTCATCACCTGATGCTTATCACCAGTACGAATATCTACCTTGTAAACAATCGGGTTACCTTTGAAATTGTTGGTTTCGATTAGGATATGCTCCGGGTCGTTATACAACATGTCCAAGACTGTATTGTAATGATATGAATAGGCTTCACCCTTGCCGAGATGAAACGCCAGCGTCTGGCTGCCTTTGCCATCAACATCCACTGCCCAGATGTCGCCAGTCAAGGAAGGCTGATCGAAACTACCGGTCTGGGTTGCCGTGGTAAACACCACTCTTTTATCGGTAGCCCACCACAGATTCGCAATCTGCTGTTCACCCACCAAACCTAAATGCCCCTTCAACTTCATCGTGCTGAGATCGATAAAATCCAGTTGATATTTCTCATCTTCACCCTTGACCGGACCCACAACTGCCAGATAGTGTCCGTCGGGTGAAATGCGCACCAGCTTGAAAGCCGGCTGGCTAAAAAACGTCAACGTGGAAATATCGGCGGCCGAAGCCAACAACACGTTGCTCAGGAGCAGCACCGCCACAAACCCCTTAAATAGACGCCGAATCATTTAAATTGCCCCCTCAACTCGATTTGAAAACAAACATATCCGCAGACAGCGGATTCCAGAAAAAACAAACCGTCGCGCACATATTTTCAGCCGAAATTGATCTTGGCCTCCAGATTGGAGCGGGAGTCGGCGTTCTTGAGCGCTTCTTCCAGTTCAATCTTGCCGTCCTTGTAGAGTATATGCAGCGCTTCATCGAACGACTGCATCCCGGGTTCCGGACTTTCTTCCATGGCTTCGCGTATTTCGTCGATCTTGCCTTTCAGAATCAGGTCCGCAATGTGCGGCGTGTTGATCATCACTTCGACAGCCGCCATGCGCTTGCCGTCCTTGGCCACCACCAGTCGCTGGGAAATGATGGCGCGCAGATTTATCGAGAGATCCATGAACAGCTGCTTGTGCAACTGTTCCGGGAACATGTTGATGATGCGATCCATGGTCTGATGCGCGTTGTTGGCGTGCAGCGTGGAGATTGCCAGATGTCCGGTGCCGGCGAGCTCAATTGCCGCTTCCATGGTCTCGCGATCGCGGATTTCGCCGATCAGGATCGCATCGGGTGCCTCGCGCAACGAGCTCTTGAGTGCGTTGGCATAAGACAGCGTATCCTGACC
>DASUXE010000264.1:0-2857 GCA_036378075.1 Gammaproteobacteria bacterium | reverse complement strand
GTGTACCTGCACATGTTTCGCGGCGTAATGTACGGCTCGTACAAGAAGCCGCGCGAGCTGCTGTGGATTTTCGGTGTGCTGATTTATGTGACCCTGATGGCGGAAGCTTTCATGGGTTACCTGCTGCCCTGGGGCCAGATGTCCTACTGGGGTGCGCAAGTCATCATCTCGCTGTTCGGCGCGATCCCGGGCATCGGTGAGGGCCTGTCGCAGTGGATCCGCGGCGATTTCACCATCTCGGATATCACCTTGAACCGGTTTTTTGCATTGCACGTCGTGGCAGTGCCGCTGATTCTGATCGGGTTGGTGGTTTTCCACCTGGTGGCGCTGCACGAAGTCGGTTCCAACAATCCGGACGGCATCGAAATCAAGGAAAAGAAGGACGCCAAGGGCCATCCGCTCGACGGCATCCCGTTCCATCCGTATTACACCATCAAGGACATTGTTGGCGTGATCGTGTTTGCGGCGATTTTCGCTGCGATCATTTTCTTCGCGCCCGCGATGCACGGTCTGTTCCTGGAACCGGCCAACTTCGAACCGGCCAACGCGTTGAAGACGCCACCGGATATTCATCCGTTGTGGTATTTCGGTCCGTTCTACGCGATTCTGCGTTCCATCCCCAACAAGCTGCTGGGGGTGGTGGCGATGGGGCTGGCGATCTTCCTGCTGTTCCTGCTGCCGTGGATCGACCGGAATCCGATCAAGTCGCTGCGCTACCGCGGCATGCTGTACCGGCGGCTGGTGATCGTGTTTGCGCTCACTTTCGGCGCGCTGGGCTTCATCGGCATGCAGCTGGCGACCCCGTTCTGGGCTGAAATCGGCCAGCGTATTGCCGAACTGTATTTCCTGTTCTTCGTGACCTCATGGGTTTATTCGCAGTCACGTTCACGCCGCTATTACATCCTGGCGTTCGTGATCGTGATGGCGGTGATTTCGGTCCTTGACGTGCTGGGCTGGGATCCGTCCGGCGTGTCGCTGAAACTCTACTCATGGCTGATACCCGGTATCTACTGCGCGATCTTCCTGTTGCTGCCGGCGTTCTTCGGCAAGCTGATTGAACCGGAACAGGTCCCGGAGAGGGTGACATTCAAATGAAAAAGATTCTCTGTGTACTGTTTCTGATGTTGCCGGTCCTGGCATTCGGCCAGGACGAAGGCCCTGCCTTGCAGCAGGCGCGGGTGGACGTCAGCAATACCGCCTCGGTGCAGCGCGGTGCCAAGTATTTCGTCAACTACTGCATGGGCTGCCATTCCGCGCAGTACGTGCGTTACAACCGCGTCGGCGAAGACCTCGGCTTGACCGATACCCAGGTCGAGAGCTATCTGATGCCGGCGGGCGGCAAGGTCTCCGATACCATGGTCAGCGCCATGCCCGACGATGCGGAGAAGTGGTTCGGTCGGCAGCCTCCTGATTTGTCGCTGGAAGTGCGTAACCGCGGCGCGGACTGGGTGTACACCTATCTGAAGTCGTTTTACCTGGATGGCAAGACCACTACCGGTGTCAACAACATCGTGATGCCGAATGTCGCGATGCCGGATGTGTTGTGGTCCATGCAGGGGACCCAGAAAGCGGTATTCAAGACCGTCAAATATCCCGATGGCAGCACGCAACAGGTGTTTGACCATTTTGAACAGGTCACGCCGGGCCGCATGACGCCGGCGCAGTATGACAAGATGGTCCACGACATCACCAATTTCCTTGCTTATATCAGCGAACCCACCGAGCTCAAGGCGCGCAGCCTGGGCATCAAGGTGATCGGGTTCCTGATTTTGTTCTTCCTGTTTGCGTATATGCTGAAACGCGAAATCTGGAAGAAAGTACATTGATCCATGCAGGCGCCGTGCATCCCGCACGGCGCCGTGATCTTCTGCAGGTCCCGCCATGACACTCTATTCCCGCCCCACATGCCCGCATTCCCACCGTGTGCGTCTGGTGCTCGCCGAAAAAGGCATCGGCATGGAGATCGTCAACATCGAAGGCAACAAGCTGCCGGAAGATTTGCTGGACCTGAATCCCTACAACAGCGTGCCGACGCTGGTGGATCGCGAACTGGTGCTCTACGATCCGCGCATCATCATGGAATACCTCGACGAGCGCTTCCCGCATCCGCCGCTGATGCCGGTGGATCCCGTAATCAGGGCGCGCTTCCGACTGGCGCTGTTTCGCATCGAGCGTGACTGGTACAGCCTGGTCGACGAGATCGAGCAATCGCCCGGCAAACCACATCTGCGTGCCAAGAAACAGTTGCGCGAAAGTCTGCTCGCCTCTGCGGAAGCATTCTCCGTCAAGCCTTATTTTCTCAGCGACGAATTTTCGCTGGTGGATTGCAGCATCGCGCCGATACTGTGGCGCCTGTCGCGCTACGAGATTGATCTTGGCGCGCAGGGCAAGGCCATCACCAAATATGCCGAACGCCTGTTTCACCGGCCGGCCTTCCGGGCCAGCCTGACGGAGCTGGAACAGGAAATGCGCGCCGCGGCGTAACCGGAACGACATCCTTTGCCCCTGGCTGAGCTTTGTCATCGGGCTTCGCCATCCTGCTTTGCCTGCTGATCCAGGGCGGATTTCCCGTTCACCCGCCGTTGAAAGACTGCGGACCCATCAAATTTCGAGTCTCGGCATGCTGTCACGCAAACCCTATTTGTTACGCGCCATGCATCAGTGGATTACCGATAGCGGCATGACGCCGCATATCGTGGTCGACATTGGTGTCGAGGGAGTGGATGTGCCGCCCGGGTATGCGAAAGATGGGAAACTGGTCCTGAACATCAGCTACGAAGCGACCCAGGGTCTGGAACTCGCCGCCGATCACGTGGCGTTTTCGGCGCGCTTCGGCGGTGTGGCTCGATCGTTGTTT
>DASUXE010000263.1:0-4921 GCA_036378075.1 Gammaproteobacteria bacterium | reverse complement strand
CGCGCAGCGGCCGGTTGAGCCAGCGACGCAACAGCCGCGAACCCATGGCGGTGACAGTGCGATCCATGACGCCGGCCAGCGTGTACTCGCCGCGGCCGGCGAGATTGGTTTCGAGTTCGAGGTTGCGGCGGGTGGCCGCATCCAGAATCAGTGCATCGTCACGGCGTTCACTGACAAGGCCGGTCAGATGCGGCAAGGCAGTGCGCTGGGTTTCCTGCACGTATTGCAGCAAAGCACCGGCAGCGGCAACCGCGACGTCCATGTTTTCACAGCCGAAACCAGCCAGAGCATGGGTCTTGAATTGCGCGGTGAGCAGACGCGTTGCCGTCCCCGTATCGAAATGCCAGGGCGGACGGCGGCGGGCGCCGGCCCGCTCGGTGATCGAGCGCGGCAAGCTGTTCTCTTCATTGAACAGCAGTTCCGCCGGTTTGAGACGCTCCAGCTCGGAACTCAGCGCTTCGTCGCCGCTGACTTCCAGCACCGTGAAACGGCCGCTGCCTAAATCGAGCGCGGCTATTCCGTAGCGGGCGCTGTTGCCGTGCACCGCCGCCAGCAGGTTGTCGCGGCGCTCTTCCAGCAGCGCTTCGTCGGTGACCGTGCCCGGGGTGATGATGCGCATCACCTTGCGTTCGACTGGCCCTTTGGAAGTCGACGGATCACCGACCTGCTCGCACAGCGCGACCGATTCGCCGAGTCTCACCAAGCGCGCGAGATAACCTTCCGCGGCGTGATACGGGATGCCTGCCATCGGGATGGGCTGACCGGCGGACTGGCCGCGTGCAGTCAGCGTGATGTCGAGCAGACGCGCGGCACGGCGCGCATCGTCGTAGAACAGCTCGTAGAAATCGCCCATGCGGTAGAACACCAGGATGTCCGGGTGTTCGGCCTTGACGCGCAGGTACTGGCGCATCACCGGCGTGTGATCGGCAAAGTCGCGGTCGGGTGTGTCGTTCATGGGCATTCCGGGATGAGCAGGCGATGCTAGTGGTGGTGAGGGGGGATGGCAAGCAGTGCTACCCTGTAGCAATGTCCGATCACGTTCCTTCCAACCCGCCGGCGGATGACATCAGGCTGGCGGCATTGGCTAAAAAACTTGCACACGCGCTATCGGCGCAGGGGTTCAAACTCGCCACGGCGGAATCCTGTACCGGCGGCTGGATTGCCAAGTGCCTGACCGATATTCCCGGCAGTTCCGACTGGTTCGAGCGAGGTTTTGTTACCTACAGCAACAGCGCCAAACAGGACAGTCTGGGTGTGAGCGCCGAAACCCTCAGCCTGCACGGCGCGGTGTCGGAGCAGGCGGTGCGGGAGATGGCGGCGGGCGTGTTGCGGCACAGTCAGGCGCAGCTCGCCATCGCGGTGAGCGGGATTGCCGGGCCGGCCGGCGGCAGTGCCGACAAGCCGGTGGGCACGGTCTGGTTCGGCTGGGCCTGGCCGGATCGCAGCGTCACGGCGCAGTGTTGCCAGTTCGATGGCGACCGGGAGGCGGTGCGGCGCGCGGCGGTAGCGACAGCCTTGCAGGGTCTGCTGGATGGCCTCCCGGGATAGCGAGCGCCTGTTCTTTGCCCTGTGGCCGGATCCCGTACTCCGCGACACTATCTATAAGGCAACCCGAAAGGCGGTCAGGGCCAGCGGCGGAAAGCCGGTCCCGCCGGCCAATTTTCACGTCACCCTGGCATTTCTGGGGAGTCTGGCGCCTGAAGCCGCTGCCGTCGCCCGGGAGGCGGCCACCGCAATTCGCGGACAGGCGTTCGAGTTGAGGCTGGATCAGCTGGGGTTCTGGCCCCAGCCGCAGGTGGTGTGGCTGGGCGCAAACCGGGTGCCTGACGCCGCTCGGCGGCTCGCAGAGCAGCTGGCGTCAGGGCTGCGCGAAGGTGGGTTGCAGCTGGACCCCAGGCCTTTTGTGCCGCATGTGACCTTGGCCCGCAAGGTCGGTAAGCCTGGTGAACTCGGGTCAGTTAGACCGATTTCGTGGATGGCCCAGGACTTCGTGCTGGTCCATTCGATGACCCATCCTTCGGGCAGCGAATATTCCGTGCTGCAGCGGTGGCCCCTGGCTGCGGCGTGACGAATTCTGTGGAATAATGCCACTACTGTGTTTTTAACCAGTTATACTATTTACCAACTACATACGCGACGGGTGTCCCATGGACGACAACAGAAAGAAAGCACTGGCGGCAGCACTGAGCCAGATCGAGAAGCAGTTCGGCAAGGGTTCGGTGATGCGCCTCGGCGATCACACCGCCTCACGGGATATCGATGTGGTGTCCACCGGTTCCCTAGGCCTGGATATCGCGCTCGGCGTCGGCGGCCTGCCGCGCGGCCGGGTGGTCGAGATTTACGGGCCGGAATCTTCCGGCAAGACCACGCTGACCCTGCAGGTCATTGCCGAAATCCAGAAAAAGGGCGGTACGGCCGCCTTCGTGGACGCGGAACACGCGCTCGATCCGACCTATGCCCAGAAGCTGGGCGTCAACGTCGACGATCTGCTGATTTCGCAGCCGGACACCGGCGAACAGGCGCTGGAAATCGCCGACATGCTGGTGCGCTCAGCTGCGGTCGACGTGGTCGTGGTGGACTCCGTGGCAGCGCTGACGCCCAAGGCCGAAATCGAAGGCGAAATGGGCGACTCGCACATGGGATTGCATGCGCGGCTCATGTCGCAGGCACTGCGCAAGCTCACCGCCAACATCAAGCGTTCCAATACGCTGGTGATTTTCATCAACCAGATCCGCATGAAGATCGGCGTGATGTTCGGCAACCCCGAGACCACCACTGGCGGCAATGCGCTCAAGTTCTACGCCTCGGTGCGTCTCGACATCCGCCGTACCGGTTCGATCAAGAAGGGCGACGAGGTCATCGGCAACGAGACCCGCGTGAAAGTGGTCAAGAACAAGGTCGCCCCGCCGTTCAAGCAGGCCGAGTTCGAGATCCTCTACGGCGAAGGCATTTCGCGCGCCGGTGAAGTGATCGAACTGGGGGTGGCTCAGGGGCTGGTCGAGAAGGCCGGTGCCTGGTACAGCTATCAGGGCAAGAAGATTGCCCAGGGCAAGGAACAGGCCCGTGAATTCCTGTTGCAGAACCCTGAGGTGGCGGCCGAAATCGAGGCCGGTATCCGCGAGAAACTCCTGCCGAAGAAGGTGAAGGCGGCGCCGGCCAGTGAGCCTGTCGAAGCCGAAGAAGCCTGAAGGCGAGGATGCCAGCGACCCGGCGCGGATCCGCGCCGTGGCGCTGCGCCTGCTGGTACGGCGTGAGCACTCCTCCCGGGAAATCACCGCTAAACTGACCTCGCGCGGCTATCAGCACGAGGCGGTTCTGGCGGTGGTTACCGCGCTCGCCGAGGAGAATCTGCTCTCCGATTCCCGTTTTGTCGAAGAGTTTGTCGCCAGCCGCGCGCGCCGTGGCAGCGGACCGGTTAAAATTCGCGAGGAATTGCGCGGCCGTGGCGTGGATGAAGCGCTGGTCGAGGCCACCCTGATGGAGCATGCTGAGACCTGGGCGGCGAATGCCGCCAGTGTGCGGCGCAAGCGCTTCGGCGCGGCGCTGCCGCAGGATTATGCAGAGCGCGCCAGGCAGGCGCGTTTTTTGCAGCAGCGCGGCTTTTCCACGGAAGCGATACGCGCCGCCCTCAAAGGCGATATCGAAGACGAATAGGGGCGGTTTCCGGACCGCTGATTTTTGGCACCGCGGCGCCGTGCGCCCTCGCAACCATCGAACATGAAAACCAGTAACCAGATCCGCCAGGCGTTCCTCGATTATTTCAGCTCCAAGGCGCACACCGTGGTGGCGTCGAGCCCGTTGGTGCCCGCCAACGATCCGACCCTGCTGTTCACCAACGCCGGCATGGTGCAGTTCAAGGACGTGTTTCTGGGCCGCGACAAGCGCGACTACGTGCGCGCGACCAGCAGCCAGAAATGCCTGCGCGCCGGCGGCAAGCACAACGACCTCGAAAACGTCGGTTACACCGCGCGTCATCACACCTTTTTCGAGATGCTGGGCAATTTCAGTTTCGGCGATTACTTCAAGCGCGACGCCATCAAGTACGCGTGGGAGTTATTGACCACCGTTTACAAGCTGCCCGCCGACAAACTCTGGGTGACTGTGTATCACACCGACGACGAGGCCTATGACATCTGGGCAAAAGACGTCGGCGTGCCGAAGGATCGTATCGTACGCATCGGCGACAAGCCCGGTGGCCGGCAATACGAAAGCGACAATTTCTGGCAGATGGCCGACACGGGTCCGTGCGGACCGTGCAGCGAGATTTTCTACGATCACGGCCCCGGTATTGCCGGCGGCCCACCCGGCAGTGCGGACGCGGACGGCGACCGTTACATCGAAATCTGGAATCTGGTGTTCATGCAGTTCGATCGCGCCGACGACGGCAGCATGTCGCCGTTGCCGAAACCGTGTGTTGACACCGGCATGGGGCTGGAGCGTATCGCGGCGGTATTGCAGGGCGTGCATTCCAATTACGAGATCGATCTGTTTCAGCATCTGATCAAGGCCGCTGCAGAAGTCACCGGCGCGAAAGACTTCGACAGCCCGTCACTCAAGGTGATCGCGGATCACATTCGGGCCTGCGCATTCCTGATCGCGGACGGCGTGTTGCCGTCCAACGAAGGCCGCGGCTATGTGCTGCGCCGCATCATCCGGCGTGCTATCCGTCACGGATACAAACTGGGTCAGGACAAGCCGTTTTTCCACCAACTGGTCGCGGCACTCGATCAGCAGATGGGTGCGGCATATGCGGAGTTGCACAAAGCCACACAACACGTATCGAAAGTATTGCTGCAGGAAGAAGAGCGGTTCGCGGAAACCTTGCAGCAGGGCATGGGCCTGCTGGATGCTGCGATTGCCAAACTGAAGAGCAAACAGATTCCTGGCGAAACCATTTTCAAACTGTATGACACGTATGGGT
>DASUXE010000262.1:0-2358 GCA_036378075.1 Gammaproteobacteria bacterium | reverse complement strand
ATAAGCCCTCCGTAACGGAGGGCTTGAAGGTTACGCATGGCTCAGGATGAAATCACGGAAAATCCACTTCCGTTGTCTGCCCCGCCGTAACGGTTGCGTTTTTGGCGGCGGAGAACGCGAGCGTATCTGCCTGCGATGGATCATCACCGGCGGCGCAGGTGACCGCAAGCGTATAGGCACCGGTAGCGAGGTATGAAACGTCGTAATCGTAATTGCCGGTGGTCGTATTCAGCGTGAGGCTTTCGGTCGTCACCGGCTGTACCGATGACGTGGTGTTGATGTCCACCGGGGTTACGCCGCTGCCGGAATAAATGTAGACCGCAGGCGAGCAGGCCGGGTCCGAGATGGCGACACTGCCGATGCTGAGTGTATTGCTCACGCTGCCGCTGATGATGCCGACCTGCTGGTTGTTCATCATCCGCATTGCGGGGCTCATCATGTAGCCGCCGTTCGCCATGGTGACCGACCGGCGCAAATTGAATTCAATCGTGAAGTTCGCCATCTGGCCGGCCGCCATTGTGAAACCGCTCACCAGTTTGAGTCCCGTCTGCGACCCGCTCGGAATGGTCAGCGGATGAACGCTGCCGTCACTGAGCGTGATGGTGCATTGGGAGGGATCGATCTTGAGCCGGATCCATTGGTAGTTTCCGGCGGGAAGCGTCGCACCGGAAAGCAGCGCGGCGCTGTTGCCACCCTGCTGCGCCATGAGGTCGATATTCTTGGGGGTGGCGAAGTTGAATACGATCGGTCCGGCAGATCCCGAACCCGAACCCATCATGCTACCTGAATTACCGTAGCCACCCTGAACTTCAACACCGGTGAAAACGATGTTGACATGGGTTGCATTGTCAACCGGCGTGTCGGCGACATACAGATTCAGTGTTGCGTTATCGATTGAGTTACTGGAGCCGTTGCATCCGGATACTGCCAGCAGCGCACTAAACAAAAACAGAGACACAAGCCAGCGGAGGAGTTTCATATCCTGATCTCCATGATCGGTACGCACCAGTGATCCTTATAGACCAATGCGAGGCGGCAGGCAGTGATCTGCGTCACGGCGGGGGCGGAAATCGTGGTTTTCCGTGGAAATACCCGAGGCATGTACAAGGCGTGTAAAATGAAATTCACATAACGCCGATTTCCGGAATGAACATTGTCTGAAGAACGAAATGCGTGTGTCGAATGGGCTGGCTGCTGAGCCGGTGAACTGATATCCATGTCAAACCGCGCCGTATTACAGGTTCCCACGAAACAATTGACCTTGCGCCGTTTGCGGCGCGCCGAATTGCCTGAAAGCAGCATCAATATGGCGCGTTATCTGGTCGGCAAGACGCTGGTGCGTGAGCTGTCGCGCGGCAGGCTGGTTGGTCGCATCGTCGAGACTGAAGCCTATCTGCCGGGCGATGCCGCCTGCCATGCGTATGGCGGGATCACACCACGCAATCGTGCGCTGTTCATGGACCGCGGCCACTCCTATGTGTATTTCATTTACGGCAATCACTTCATGCTCAACGTGGTCGGCGGGCGCGAGGGCATCGGCACCGGTGTGCTGTTACGCGCAATCGAACCGCTGGAAGGCATTGAACTGATGAAAAAGCACCGTGGTGTCACACGCCTGCATGAGTTGACCAGCGGCCCCGGCAAACTTGCGCAGGCATTCAGGATCAACATGCGGCTGTATGGCCAGGACTACTGCGCCGAAGGGCCATTGTGGCTGGCGGATGCGGTGCAGCCGGTGGGCCGGATCGGCAAAAGCCCCCGAATCGGCATCAACAAGAACGCGGCCCCGCTTCTGCGGTTTTATGAGAAGGGCAACCCGTTTGTGAGCGGACCCAAGGCACTCAACGGCTGATCCGGACCGCTTGCCAACCCCTCCCCAGAGGGGTCTAGAATACCTGTATATCCATACAGGTATTTTCCATGAAACCCGCCCTTGAGGCGCTGCTTCAGCATCCCTCGATTTTCTGTCCCGGCGACGACCGGAGCCCGCCGGGGATGGCTTCGGGCTGGCCGGAGCTGGATGCTGGACTGCCCGGCGGCGGCTGGCCGCGACGAGCGCTGATTGAATTGCTCCCGGCGGGTGCCGGGATCGGTGAGCTGACGCTGCTGTTGCCCGCGCTCCGGCAAGCAATGACCGCGGGTCAGGGGATGGCGCTGATACATCCGCCGTACGTGCCCTACGCCCCGGCGCTGCAGCAGGCCGGTCTCGATCCGGCCCAGGTGCTGTTTATACGCCCGCCGCAGGCACGGGATGGGGTATGGGCCATGGAGGCCTGCCTGCGCAGCGGCATCCTGGGCGCGGTGCTGGGCTGGTTGGATCAGCCGGTCACGATCACGGTGTTGAGGCGTCTGGTGCTC
>DASUXE010000261.1:0-3893 GCA_036378075.1 Gammaproteobacteria bacterium | reverse complement strand
TAACCACGATCCGGGAGATTTCGTATATGCAGTACCAGGGTAGTTGTCATTGCGGGCAGATCAGTTACACGGTGGAGGCCGAGCAGTTTCCGGTGGAAGTCACTGCCTGCAATTGTTCCATCTGCCAGCGGCGCGGGCATTTGTTGTGGTTTTTGCCGCGTTCCGCTCTGCAGCTGAAAACACCGGAAGCAGACATGAGTTATTACACATTCAACAAGCACCGCATCAAGCATTATTTTTGCCCGACCTGTGGCTGCGCACCATTCGGTATCGGCGCGGACGGCAAGGGTAATGAAATGGCAGCAATCAATGTGCGTTGCCTGGAGGACGTGGATATCGCGTCGTTCAAGGTGCAGTTTTTTGACGGCCGCAGCCTGTAGGGCATTCGGCACCCTGCAGTCAGACAGCAACATGGCCGGCAAATCCGGACGCGCATCTTCCTCACCGCGCAGCATCGAATCCGCGTTGCGGCGGCTTGCGCTCGCTTATCCACAGGCGCATGAGGATTTCCCGTGGGGTGAGCGGGTCATCAAAGTGGGACGGAAAATATTCGTGTTTCTGAACCGCGACGAGCGGGGGTTGCGGGTTACGGTGAAATTGCCGATGTCCTGTGGTGCAGCGCTGCTGGCGCCGTTCGCCAAGCCCACCGGTTACGGGCTGGGCAGGAGCGGCTGGATCACAGCCAGCTTCGGTGCCGGGGACGCGATTCCATTCGATATCCTTTGCAGCTGGATTGACGAAAGTTACCGTGCGGTGGCGCCGAAAAAACTGATCGCAACAATTCCGGCCGGCCCGTCCGGTTGATCCATTCACGCTTCCGGCGGTACCTTCTCAAGCTTCCGGCGCAGCGACGTCAGTTCGCGACGCCACGCTTCGGCGTCTCCAAAATCAACGAAACCGTTGTACCAGGGATGCGCCTGCAAGGTGCGGCGCGCATGCTTGATCGGGCACCAGTACTGCTCGGTGCGGGCGCTGATTTCACGGGCGTACGCAATCGCACCATTGCCGTAGGAGCAATACGCGCAATTGATTTTCTCGATCAGGTTGAGATACGCGAGATGTCCACGATCGAAGACGAAGTAATCGCGGCGGCGTACCCGGGAAATTCCGTAAACCGAAAAACAGACAACCTGATACAGACTGACGAACAGATCCAGCAGCACCAGCGGAACGATACCTGAATAGATAACCGGCGCGGTCAGGAGGGTCAGCACGGAGGAATGCCAGATGTAACTGAGCAGGCCCGCCTTGAAACGCTTGTGGGCGGCGATGACTTCCTGTTCAAAGCGGATCTTTCGATCCTCGAAATCCGCATGCAATTCCTCGCGACGATGCTGGATCTCCGCTTCGATCTGGTTTTCCAGTTGATGTATCCGTGTCAGCAATTCCTCGATAGTCGGATTCATGTTCGATTGCCCTCGATGCAGGAATTGGCAGTGTGCGCTTTTTTTGCGGTTTGTAACAAACTGTTACATCAAGGTGCATGATGGCGATCATGAGCGGGAGGTTGCAGTATTGTAATGTTGATGCAGAATTGCCGGGTCAACGTACGATGAACGCCTGGCGTTTTCTTTCCCTGAAGCTCATGCAGTGGAGGGAATGTCATGAAGCGGATTATTGCCACTTTGATTATCGCAATCGGTTTCGCCTGCGCGCTGCTGGCGTTGCCCGTCTCTGCATCTGCTGACGAGGGGTTCAGCATTTCGGTTGATTTCGGTCCACCACCGTTACCGTACTACCCGCAACCGCCTTGTCCGGGCGTCGGATTCATCTGGACGCCGGGTTACTGGGGTTATGACGATGATGACGGTTATTACTGGGTGCCGGGCAGCTGGGTACTGGCGCCGGCAGTGGGCTTGCTGTGGACCCCGGGCTGGTGGGGTTGGGATGACGGACGCTTTTGGTGGCACGACGGCTACTGGGGACGCCGCGTCGGATACTACGGCGGGATTCGTTACGGTCACGGCTATCCGGGAGAAGGTTTCGATGGCGGCTATTGGCGGGACGATGATTTCTATTACAACCGCGCCGTGGACAACGTCGATGCCAGCGTCATCCATCTGATCTACGAACAGACGGAAGACGATGACGACGACTGGCATGGACGCCGGGCGAGCTACAACGGCGGTGATGGTGGCGTTGAAGCACGACCGTCTCCGGAGCAGCAGGCGTATGCCAATCGAGCACATTTCTCAGCCACCGAATCGCAGATGGAGCAGCAACGTGCTGCGCGCAATGATCCGGCCCAGCATTGGGCGGTGAATCACGGCGCCCCGGAAATTGCGGCGACTGTGCGGCCGGGTGAGTTCAGAGGTGCCGGTGTGGTGAAGATGAATCCGCGAGCGCCGGTGCACCGGGACGATCCAATCGCACATTCAAACCCCGGGCAACCGAGTTTCCAGCGTGGACAACGCACCGAGTCCGCGCCGGCATTCCACGCCGTGGAGCCGCAGGTGAATGTCGACCACCAGCCGCGACGGGTGACAGTGCCGGCGGGCAACGGCTTTGGAAGATCGCCGCACTTCACACAGCCGCAACCGGCTCGGGTTGTTGTCCCGGTGGTGCACGAACGGGTGGAGGTCACGCGGCGTGAGTCGCACATGCCAGTGCAGCGAGACGGCAATTCGCAGCACAAGGAAAAGTGGGGCCGGCCACCGTACTGAAATCGGAAACCGGAACAGCAGGAAAGGCCGCACTCCCGTGCGGCCTTCCTTGTTTGAATGTCAGGCCGACATTTCCGATTCCAGCCGCTGGCGTTGTCGCAGGACCGGGAACAGCCACATCCAGGTTGCTACCACCAGCAGTGTGCCGATGCCGCCGATAAGCGCTGCCGGCACCGCCCCGAACCAGGCTGCGGTCACACCGGATTCGAATTCGCCCAGTTGATTGGAAGTGTTGATAAAGATGGCGTTGACCGCGCTGACCCGGCCGCGCATTGCATCCGGCGTGTCGAGCTGCACCAGCGCACCGCGAATAACCATGCTGATCATGTCGAGTGCGCCCAACACAAACAGCGCCGACAGCGACAGCAGGAATGAGGTGGAAAGCGCGAATATCACCGTGGACAGACCGAAGCCAGCCACTGCATAGAACATGATGTAGCCGACACGACGGGTGAGCGGGCGACGCGCCAGCCACACCGACATGACAATCGCACCCACCGCCGGCGACGCACGTAACAAGCCCAGTCCCCACGGGCCGGTATGCAGGATGTCGCGGGCAAAAATCGGCAGCAATGCGGTGGCTCCGCCCAGCAGCACCGCGAACAAATCCAGCGAAATTGCACCGAGGATGACCGGCCGTTGCCGGATGAAAGTGATGCCGGCAAACACGGTCTTGAGCGTGCGTGGTTCGCGCGGGACTGGTGGGCGTTCGACCTTGATACGCCACATCAGTGTAGCGGCGGTCAGACACAGCAGGCTGCATATCGAATAAACCGTGCCCGGTCCGGCGACATACAGAAAACCACCCAATGCCGGGCCGACGATCATGGCGAGTTGCATCGCCGACGATCCCGCGGCCATGGCGCGCGCCAGCATCGAAACCGGAATCAGACTCGGCAGCAGCGCCTGCATGGTGGGGAATTCGAAGGCACGCGCGACGCCGATCACGAAGATCATGCTGAGAATGGCGGCTTCATTGAACCAGTGCAGGAAACTGCCAATGGCGAGCAGGCCGATGGCGAAACATTCAACCAGCTGACAGAGCAGCACGATGCGGCGGCGCTCGAAGATGTCCGCCACGTGCCCTGCAGGCAGGGCCAGCAGCACTGACGGAATGAATTGCACCAGGCCGATCATGCCGAGATCGAAGGCGCGGCCGGTCATGGCGTAGATCTGCCAGCCGACTGCGACCGACAGCATCTGGAATGCGAATCCGGACGCGACGCGCGA
>DASUXE010000260.1:0-3738 GCA_036378075.1 Gammaproteobacteria bacterium | reverse complement strand
GATGCAATTGCAGGATGCGCGCCTGCACAAGGACTGGATGAACCTGCAGCTGATGCACCAGACCCAGGCCCAGCCGACAGGCATCCCGCAGGCTTACCCTTACAAGGAAGTCTACCGCCCCCTCGATCGGGATCACTTCAGCTGCCAGATGTCGCATGAAGACGGCCACGACTACATCCTGTGCGACGAGGACAGCAATGCCCCCGGGACCCCGGACTGATCCCCCTTCCAGTGTGTACCAGCGTATTTATGCCGAAGTCCGGCGGATTCCGCGTGGGCGGGTCAGTACCTATGGCGGCATTGCCCGCCGGCTCGGCGGCTGCAGCCCACGTCAGGTCGGCTATGCCATGGCTGCTCTTCCCGCCGGCTCCCGGGTCCCCTGGCACCGGGTCATCAATCACAAGGGCGAGATCAGCCCTCGCGACGGCGCTGAGCGCCAGCGGCAATTGCTGGAAGCCGAAGGCATCCGGTTCGACTCGCGTGGCCGGGTCAATCTCTCCTCGCTAGGCTGGCCAGCCTGAGCTGGCCCGTCCGGAAAAATCTTCCGCCCCCCCCCCTTGCATTGCTATTGTGAAGTTAATACTATTAGCCACATGTTACTAACCGCTGCCCCTCACTAGTGGGCAAACACATGGCTGAAGATGACGCTCCAATACGCAAGTTCCAGAAAGAACTTAACGCCGGCATTGTGGCGCTGGTACTGCTCGCCACCCTCGGCGACGCCACCGAGCCGCTATATGGCTACCAGATCGCCAAGCAGCTGGAGCAGGGTGAGTCGGATACCGGCATCATGAAACAGGGCACGCTCTACCCCGTTCTGCGCTCGCTCTCGGCCAGCGGCCTGCTCGACAGTCATGTGGAACCCTCGGTCTCAGGGCCGCCGCGCCGCTACTACACCATTACTGCAGCGGGACGCCGCGTGCTGCAGCAATGGCGCGACACCTGGACCAGCACCCGCGATTTCGTCGATTCCATTCTGAAAGGACCACTGTGATGAACAAGCCTTTGCCCCGCAGCGTCAAGGATTACCTGGATCAATTGCGTGATGCGCTGTCCGGTGCGGATCCGGCGCTCATTCAGGACGCGCTCTACGATGCCGAGGAATATCTGCGTGGCGAACTCGCCGAGCATCCCGACAAGAGCGAGGAACAGGTTCTGGCCGCAATCGCGACCAGCTATGGCGCACCCGAAGAAGTGGCCGAGGCTTACCGCGCTACTGAAGTCAAAGTGCAGGCCGCATTGCGCACGCCGCGACCCAAACGCCGCAGTTCGGCGCTGGGTCGCTTCTTCGGCGTACTCGCCGATCCCCGCGCCTACACTTCGCTGTTCTATGTAATGCTGATGATGTTCACCGGGCTTTTCTATTTCGTCTGGATTGTGACCGGCACTGCGCTCTCGTTCGGGCTCATGCCGCTCATCATCGGCATACCATTCTTCCTTTTATTTCTCGGCAGCGTGCGCATGCTGTCGCTGGTGGAAGGCCGGATCGTGGAAGCATTCCTGGGTGTGCGCATGCCGCGCCGTCCGCCGCATCCCGGTGCGCCGGTCCCCTTGCTGAGCCATGTGAAGGAACTGCTGACGGACGGCCGCACCTGGTCGACCATGCTCTACATGCTGATGCAGTTCTTCCTGGGCATGATCTATTTTGTGTTTACGCTGGCGTGGTTGGTCATCTCGCTCAGTTTCATACTTTCACCGCTGGAGATTCTGCTGGGTGGCAGCCTTTGGCTGGATTTCGACGGACCGATGTATATCTCGCTGTCAGCCACGCCGTTCCTGGTCGGGTTTGGCCTGCTGCTGCTGATCAGCCTGATGCATCTGGTCAAAGGCATCGGTTACCTGCAGGGCAATCTGGCGAAAAGCCTGCTGGTTCGCGTGGATGACTGACGCAAAAAGACTGCGACCGGCTTGCGGACCTTTTCGGGGAATGGCAATCTTCAGAATAGCCAGTCACTTTTGATATGGAATCCGGCGGTGGAGTCACAGGGCGTACAACCGATTGAGCAATTCCCCGATTATCCCGCCGCCGCCAACCCGCGCGACGAAGTCTGGAACACACTCACGCATTTCCTCGGCTTGCTGCTGATCATCGGCGCCACGCCGGTGCTAATTACCGTTGCCGCGCTGTACGGCGACGCGCGCCAGATCGTCACGTTCAGCGTCTATGGTGCGAGCCTGATCCTGACCTATCTGATATCCACGGCTTACCATTACGTCAAACCCGGGCATTTGAAACACATCCTGCGGCACGCGGATCATATTTCCATCTACCTGCTGATCGCCGGCACCTATACGCCATTTCTGATCGTCGGTTTGCGTGGCGTTTGGGGCTGGAGCCTGTTCGGAATCCTGTGGACGCTGGCGGGACTGGGGGTTCTGGTCAAACTCAAATTCGGCTATCGCTACGACGGTCTGTCGACGGTTGCCTATGTGCTGATGGGCTGGATCGGGCTGGTGGATTTCGTGCCGCTGATTCACAGCCTGCCCGCCCCGGCGATGACGCTGGTGATTCTCGGCGGCGTCTCGTACACCGTTGGCGCGGTGTTCTATGCCTGGGAAAGGCTGCCGTTCAACCACGCCATCTGGCACGTGTTCTGCCTGACAGGCAGCGTGCTGCAGTTCATCGCTGTGTTCCTGCTGCTCAAGTTGTAGACCGTCAGCCCACCTTGGCCCGGATGGCCTTGCCGGTATCGGCGGGGGTGCCGCCGTAGGTCAATCCCAGCAGCAGATCACGCCGGTCCGAAATCCTGTCCACCCGCACACAGCAGCCTTCCGTGATCCGCACACTACAGGCATCGTCGCTGACGCTGTTACAAGCGTGTCGCAGCAACAGGTCCGCAACGAATGGTACGTCCGATGCATCGGCAAAGCGCCTTACATCGACGCTGTAATGACGGTGCGGATCACATACCGACACCTCGATCAGGTGCACCGCATCGATCCGGCCTGCATGTTCGAAAACCATCGGATTCCGCGCATATTCGTGCTTTTCGACCCACAGACAGAGCTCGACGTCCCGGACTTTCATGACATGCCGGGTGCGCATGAAGTGCTCCCAGAGGGTGAATTGTTCGAGTTCCACGTAGCGAACGCCGCCATGCCTGGTGGCATCCTGCATACGGCACCGCAGTAATCGCGGATGCCCGCCGCCAGACCGAAAACCGGATATATCCTTGCTGTCCATGGCTCGCCTCCTTGCCTGATATGCATCGCGTAAAGGGTCACCGACTCAGAGATACACGACAACTCTTCGTGGTCGATCTTTCCCAGAACTTTGAGTATAGGTAGGGATCGAAGCGGCTTTTGTGGGAAATAAGGCCGTCAGCGTGTAGGGAATTTCCCTACGGAACGGGTTCGGGGGTGCGGTTACACAGACATCGGGAGGTTCCGCCGTCCCGATAATCAGCGCATAAGCCAAGACTTCTCGGCTCGCCGCGGAACGGTCTGTGCCATGCTCTTGGATGGTGCCGACGCGCAGAGTCGAACTGCGGGTGAGGACGGGGTTTTCATGCGAACATCGTTCGCATGCGTCCGAACGCCGAGACAGGAAGTCGAGGCTGGTCAGCGTGCCAGGGACGGGGCAGTGCCGCGTTGTTGGATGGTGCCGACGCGCAGAGTCGAACTGCGGGTGAGGGCGGGGGTTTCATGCGAACATCGTTCGCATGCGTCCGAACGCCGAGACAGGAAGTCGAGGCTGGTCAGCGTGCCAGGGACGGGCAGTGCCGCGTTGTTGGATGG
>DASUXE010000259.1:0-2395 GCA_036378075.1 Gammaproteobacteria bacterium | reverse complement strand
TGTCAAATCGAAATGGGGGCATATCCCGGGTTTTCAATCTGCCCAGGTGGCTGAATATCCGGGCGATCCCGGCAGTTTGTCTTGAGCGATTGGACAAACTTTCAACACACAAGTTGCGTGATTCTCAAGCCGCCGCTCCGGTTAAACTGTGGGGATTATATAGGAGTCGCATGCGGGTGGCGGGACAACGAATCTGGCATGAAAACGAGGTGACGGCAGCGCTTGCGGCAGGCGCGACCGTAGTCACCGCCAGTGAACGGCTGGCGCGCGCCGTGCAGTTTGCCTATGCCCGGGCACAGCAAGCTGCCGGTGCCAGGGCATGGGAACGACCACGGGTACTGTCCTGGCAGGCTTTTCTGACCGGGCTTTTGAGCAGCTGTCGGGACGCGGCTCTGGCCGGCGCGGTGTCACGCAAATTGCCACGTGTACTGTCGCTATTGCAGTCCGAAGCGATCTGGGAGCGCGCGGTGCACACCTCCGACGCCGCTGACAGGCTGCTGCAACCGGCTGCAGCGGCACAGGCTGCGCAGGACGCCTGGATGCTGAGCCATGCTTACCGGTTGCAGACCGGTGACTTGAGCGGGTCGGGTGCAGCCGATGCTGAACAGTTTCTCGAATGGGCTGGCGTCTTTCAACGCAGTTGCGACGCCGAAAACTGGCTTGATCCGGCACGCGTGCCCGATCAGATTGCCGTCTGGATTGCGTCCGGTGAGGTCACCTTGCCTGCCAGAATTGTGTTTGCGGGATTCGATGAATGGACGCCACAGCAGGAATGTCTGCTGGGAGCACTGCAAGCGTCAGGCAGCAGTCTCGAACGGCTGATTATGGACGGCCCGATATCAACGGATGCCAGGCGTCTGTCATGCGACGATTCCGATCATGAATTGCGCGCGGCGGCGCAATGGGCCGGCGCCTTGCTGGAGCGAAATCCCGCGACCCGCATTGGTATCGTGGTGCGGGATCTCTCTGCTTGCCGGGCCCGTTTCGCGCGCATCCTTGATCAGGTACTGTGCCCGTCCGCTTGTGTTGGCGAGGCGCCGGTCAGACCCTATAACCTGTCGCTTGGACGTCCGCTGGCGGACTGGCCGTTGATTCAGGACGCATTGCTGCTGCTGCGCGTCGCGCAGGGCCGGATCAATTTCAACAGCGCCAGTCAGCTTCTGCATTCGCCGTTTTTGCGTGGCGCGGAATCCGAATACCTCAGGCGCGCCGGTTTCGAACTGAGTCTGCGCGACGGCGCGGAAAGCTTTTCATTGAACCGGCTCGCGGGTCTGGCACGCGAATGGGGCGAACTGCCGGAATTGGTGACAGCACTCGACAGTTGTCTGAAGTGGCAGCAGGCGCAAGCACCGCGCCAGTTGCCATCGCAATGGGCGCGCAGTTTCGCCGCACTGCTGCAAAATCTCGGTTGGCCCGGCGAACGCACACAGGACAGTTCCGAGTATCAGACTGTGGCGGCGTTCCGGGAGGCACTCGGCGAACTCACACGCCTTGATACCATGCTGGGTGCGGTGGAGATGCATGACGCGGTGCGCAGACTGACGCACTTGATGACGCAACGCAGTTTCCAGCCTGCCGCGCCGGACGTACCGATACAGGTGCTGGGGATGCTGGAGACCGCGGGACTCAAGTTCGATCACCTGTGGATCACCGGTTTGTCGGATGACGTCTGGCCCGCGAGTCCGCGCCCCGATCCGCTGATCCCGGTGGCGGTGCAGCGCAAGCACGGCATGCCTCATGCCAGCGCGCAGCGCGAACTTGAGTTTGCCCGGCGCGTCACCATGCGATTGCTCGCCAGCGCGCCTGATGTAGTCGTCAGCGTGCCGCGACGCGATGCGGATCAGGAATTGCGACCCAGTCCATTGATTGCGGCATTACCGGAAATCGGCTGGCAGGCGATACCGCAACGCAGCGTATTGTCGTATGCGCAATTTTTGCAGGCGGCAGCGCCGGTGCTGGAAACACTGAACGACGTGAAAGGTCCTTCATTGCAGGGCGCCGAGATGAGCGGCGGTACCGGTATCCTGAAAGCCCAGGCAGCTTGCCCGTTTCAGGCGTTCGCCCGCTACCGGCTGGGGGCCGCGCCGATGGTGGTGCCGGGGCCGGGACTCGATCCCGCCGAGCGCGGCAGTCTGTTGCATGACGTCATGTACCGCGTGTGGGGAGAACTGTACGATCACGCGACGCTCACCGGTATGGACGAAGCCGCAAGCCGGTCGCTGGTTGAGCGACACGTGGCGGCGGCGCTTGCTGCGGCGAAATCGCACAGGCCGGAAGTATTTACAGCGCGATTTCTTGCGCTCGAACAGCAACGCCTGGTGAAACTGGCAATGGATTCGCTGCAGCTTGAGCGTGATCGCCAGCCATTCGAAGTCGAGCAGCGCGAACACAAGCA
>DASUXE010000258.1:0-2959 GCA_036378075.1 Gammaproteobacteria bacterium | reverse complement strand
TTCGGCCATCAGACAGGCACCGAAACGGCCTGACTGTACCCGATCGCTCGGGCAACCGACATTCAAATTGATTTCATCGTAGCCGTACTCGGCACCGATACGCGCGCATGCGGCAAGTTCAGCCGGATCACTGCCGCCGAGTTGAAGTGCGACAGGGTGTTCGGCCGGATGGAATGCGAGAAAGCGATCGCGCCGGCCATGCAAAATGGCGCCTGTTGTCACCATTTCGGTATACAACAACGTGTGCCGGCTCATCAGTCTCAAGATATAGCGGAAATGGCGATCGGTATAATCCATCATCGGGGCAACACACACCCTGTGCGCCTTTACCGAAACAGAATCGAAATTATTGCCCACCAACTTCATCTGGAATCCGCTGTCAGGGATACAGCAAACAATTCCGCCAGATCCCGTCTTCAAGGAAAAACCGCTCGCGCTCGTGCATACGGCCGGGACGGGATGACCAGAATTCGATCGACTCCGGTACCACCCGATAGCCGGACCAATGCGGGGGACGCGGCACGGATCCATCCGCGTATTGCTTTTCGTAATCTGAATACCGGTGTTCCAATTCTGCCCGCCCGGGTAACACGCTGGATTGCAGCGAGGCCCATGCGCCGATCTGGCTGACACGCGGTCGTGTTACCCAGTAGGCGTTTGCCTCGACATCAGTGACGTCCTCTACCCGGCCTTCGACCAGCACCTGTCGCATCAACGGTTGCCAGAAGAAACACAGGGCGGCGCGCCGGGTCTGCTCGATCTGCCGGCCTTTTCGGCTGAGCTTGTTGGTGTAAAAGACAAAACCGCGCGTGTCGAACGCTTTCAGCAGCACCGTGCGAACCGATGGCTTGCCGTCTGCATCAACGGTCGCAAGGCTCATCGCAGCCGGCTCGGCAAGATCCAGTGTCTGCACCTCGGCGAACCATGCCGAGAACCGCTCAATCGCCTGCTGGTAAAGACTGTTATCTGTCATCGTCATGCGCTTTCAAAGCCAGTCTCACGCTGCGCTCTCCGAACTGCGCGAGGCCTTCTTGCGCTCGTGCTCTTTGAGGAACCGTTTGCGCAAACGAATATTGTGCGGAGTAATCTCCACCAGTTCGTCGTCCTCGATAAATTCCATCGCCTGCTCAAGCGAAAACCTGAGTGCCGGGGTCAGCAGGATATTGTCGTCCTTGCCCGCCGACCGGATATTGGTCAGTTGTTTGGCCTTGAGCGGATTCACGGTCAGATCATTGTCCCGCGCGTGAATGCCTATGACCTGGCCTTCATACACCGGTTCGCCTGGCGCGACAAACAGCCGTCCGCGCTCCTGCAGGTTGAACAGGGCATAGCCGACGGCCTTGCCGGTGCCATTCGAAATCATGGCGCCATTTGCACGCTGACTGATTCCGGTGTTCTTGACCGCACCGTAATGGTCGAACACATGGTGCAACAGGCCGGTCCCGGAGGTCAGGGTACGAAATTCAGTCTGGAAACCGATCAGTCCGCGCGCTGGGACAATATAGTCCAGGCGTACGCGGCCGCGGCCATCGGGGCGCATGTCGACCAGATCGCCTCCCCGTTGCCCGAGGGCTTCCATGATCCCGCCCTGATGCCGCTCCTCCAGATCCACGGTCACAGCCTCATAGGGCTCATGACGCTGGCCTTCGACCTCATGATATATAACCTGTGGCCGCGAGACCGCGATCTCGTAGCCTTCGCGCCGCATGGTCTCCAACAGTACTGACAAATGCAGCTCGCCACGCCCCGAGACCCGGAATTTTTCCGGGTCCTCGGTATCCTCCACCCGCAGGGCGACGTTGTGCAGAGCCTCTCGATACAAGCGCTCACGGATCTGGCGGCTGGTCAGAAATTTGCCATCCTGTCCGGAAAACGGCGAACCGTTGGTCTCGAAGGTCATGCTGATCGTGGGCTCGTCCACCGTCAACGCCGGCAGTGCCTCCACGTGCTCGGGATCACACAAGGTGTCTGAAATCCGCGGCGCCGGGATCCCGGTGAATGCGATGATGTCACCCGCCTGGGCTTCCGATACCTCCACCTTATGCAGGCCCAGAAAGCCATACACCTGAAGCACGCGTTCCTTGCGCTGGGTACCATCGGCTCCCACGACGGTCACGGCACTGTTGCGGGTGATGCGTCCACGGGCAATCCGGCCGATGCCGATCGCGCCCACGTAGCTGGAATAGTCGAGCGAGCTGACCTGCAGCTGGAATGGTCCATCCATTTCCACCGGTGGCGGCGGGCAATGCTTGATGATGGTCTCGAACAGCGGTGTCATGTCGCTGCCCGGCTGCGCCGGGTCAAGGCTGGCATATCCCAGCAACGCAGAAGCGTATACAACCGGGAAATCGAGTTGCTCCTCGGAAGCCCCCAGCTTGTCGAACAGGTCGAAGGTCTGATCCAGCACCCAGCTCGGCCGCGCGCCATCCCGGTCGATCTTGTTAATGACCACGATTGGCTTCAGGCCGTGCGCAAACGCTTTCTGGGTAACGAAGCGGGTCTGCGGCATCGGGCCGTCAACCGCGTCCACCAGCAGCAGCACCGAATCCACCATCGACAGGACCCGCTCGACTTCTCCACCGAAGTCCGCATGCCCGGGGGTATCGACGATATTGACCCGATAGTCCTGCCAGCGGATCGCCGTGTTCTTGGCCAGGATGGTGATGCCACGTTCTTTCTCGAGATCGTTGGAGTCCATGATCCGGTCGGGTGCCGCGGCACGTGCGTCCAGGGTGCCGGACTGCTTGAGCAGCTGGTCCACGAGGGTGGTCTTGCCATGGTCTACATGGGCAATAATGGCGATATTACGAAGCTTTTCGATCACGAGATAATGCCGGCCGGAGAAAGGGCGGGCATTATACGGCAAAGCATCCCCTGGTTCGGCCCCAGGCCCGTGTTTTTGCGGGAGTTTCGCCGTTATCGGGTATTGGACACCACCCCGCAAGTGGCGTAAGCTCTG
>DASUXE010000257.1:0-2583 GCA_036378075.1 Gammaproteobacteria bacterium | reverse complement strand
CTGCTGGCGGGAATCCTGTTGCAGGGAATCCTGCTGTCGCGCCTCGATAATTTCGTACAGCGTGGCGTCACGGATTTCCGCGGCGAGTGGCGGCGCGCACTGCACACATGGCTGCCACTGTTCGTTGGCATGATTGTGCTTGTTGGCGCGCTGATTGTCGGTTATGTGTTGTTGATCGTGCCGGGTGTGATCCTGACAGTCTCGCTGTCTTTCTTCCAGTTTTGTGTGGTACTGGACCGGCAGGGGCCCATTGAAGGCCTGAACCGCAGCCACACGCTGGTATGGGGCAATTGGTGGCGGACCTTTCTGGTCCTGATCCTGATGTTATTGATTATCGTGTTGATCGCCGTGGTGCTGATGGCGCCGTTTGCAGTGATGATGGGCTATCACCCGGGCGCCGATACCGGCCGCAGCCTGTTGATACAGGGCGTCATGCAGATGGTTGCCGAAGCCATACTCACGCCGTTCGTTCTGGCCATCATGTATGTGCAATACCACGATCTCAAATTGAGACACGCGCTGTCCGCAACCTCATGAATGTCTCCGGTACCGAGCCACGCCAGCGGCCTGGACAGGTGCTGACCGAAGGCTGGCGGCTGGCGGTCGCCGGCGCATTCAACGTATTTCCGTGCGTGCTTGCCGCCGAGATCATCGGTTCCCTGCCGGTGGCGGGTGCGGGCGGCGGCTTGTTCTCCACTGATCTTGAGCGTCTGGCACAACCTGCCTTTCTTGGCTGGACGCTGTTGTCGGTTTTCATGCAGTCGTTCCTGTATGCATACGCGCTGCTGCGGCTTGCACAACTGGATGGCGTTACCGTCAAGCAGCCGCTGCAAGCCGCCTTGAGCGCAATCCCCGGGCTGCTGTCCGGCTATATCGCCTATGAGTTGCTGGTGGTTTGCGGGCTGGGAATCGCGCTGATCTTTTTTCTGCTGGTGATGCTTTTGTTCGGGCTGGTTCCGGCGCTGGTCGTCGCCATGGCGCCGCTGGCAGCAACCGCCTGGATCAGCACCGCACTGGCGTTTTTTGCCTATCCGGCGGTACTGGAACAGAGCGGACCGTTCGTGGCCCTGGGCCGCAGTCTGCGGCTGGCGAAATCCAGCTGGGCGCACGCGGCGCTGGTGGTGTCGGTGCCCGCGATCGGGCTGCTGCTGGTCGCTGTGCTGCAGGATGCGCCGTCAATCTCCGACAGCGTGCATTCGATTCTGGGCGGCATGTCGCAGCTTTCTTCGCAACCAACTGCGATGCAATTGCAGAATATGCTGTCCGGCTCGGACGCGCACCCGGCAGGCGACCAGCATCCGCTTTGGCACGCGATTACCGTGGTGCTGTCGGCAGTGGCGTGGTGGTACGCCGTGACGGTGTGCTATGCGGAATTCAAAATGCTGAAACGGACTTCAGCCGTTACTGCGCGGTGAGCGAGGCGAGTTCTTCGGCCTGAAACTCGTTCATCAGCGGCACCACCACCTCGTCGAGATTGCCCTGCATGATGTCGTCAATCCGGTATAGCGTCAGATTGATGCGGTGATCGGTTACCCGGCCCTGCGGAAAGTTGTAGGTGCGAATGCGCTCGGAACGGTCGCCGCTGCCGACCTGGAGTTTGCGCGATTGCGCCTGCGCGGCCTGCGCCTTTTCACGTTCCGCGTTCAGCAGCCGTGCACGCAGCAGCGACATGGCACGGGCGCGATTCTTGTGCTGCGAGCGTTCATCCTGGCATTCCACCACGATACCGCTTGGCAGGTGCGTGATGCGGATCGCCGAGTCGGTTTTGTTGACGTGCTGACCGCCGGCGCCGGAGGCACGATAGGTATCGACTTTCAGATCGGCCGGATTGATATCGACACTGTCAACTTCCTCGACTTCCGGAAGGATTGCTACCGTACAAGCCGAAGTATGCACCCGGCCTTGCGACTCGGTTTCCGGTACCCGTTGCACACGGTGGGTGCCTGATTCGAATTTGAAACGCGAGTAGGCGCCCTGGCCGATGACGCGGGTGATGATTTCCTTGTAGCCGCCGTGCTCGCCGGGGCTTTCGCTGAGTATTTCCACGCGCCAACCCTGTTGTTCCGCATAACGGCTGTACATGCGGAACAGATCGCCGGCAAAGATCGCCGCCTCGTCGCCACCGGTACCGGCGCGGATTTCAAGAAAGATGTTGCTGCTGTCGTGCGGATCTTTCGGCAGCAGTAGTTTGACCAGTTCCGGTTCCAGTGCAGCCAGCCGCAGCTCGGCGGCGTGTTTTTCTTCCTCGGCGAGGTGCCGGATGGTCGCGTCGTCATCGCGAAGCATGTCCTGCGCGGCACGGATGTCGGCTTCGGTATGGCTATATTCGCCAAAGTTCCGGGCCAGCGGTTCGAGCCGGGCATATTCCTGCGACAGTTCCCGGAAGCGGTTCTGGTTACCGATGACGTCGGGATCGCCCAGCAGGTGAGAGAGTTCTTCGTGGCGCGCGGCGAGCCGTTCCAGTTTCTGACGGATGGAATCTTTCACGCTGCAAGTCCGTTATCACTGGGCGACATGGTTAACGCGTCTTGTCCTTGTCGACTCCGAACAGGGCGCGGGCTTCGCTGATGATGTGATCGCGGC
>DASUXE010000256.1:0-2021 GCA_036378075.1 Gammaproteobacteria bacterium | reverse complement strand
CCAGCCGCGGAAGAAAAACAGGAAGATGTAGGCGACTGCGAGATTGAGCCACATGGCCGGGCGCGGAATCCCGTATTTGGGATGCACTGTGCCGAGCACAGCCGGCAGGGTACCGTTTTTTTCCATGGCAAAAATCATGCGTGCACAACCGGCCGTATACGCAGTGCCGGTACCGCTCGGGCTGATGAACGCATCGGCGTAAAGCAGCAGTGCGAGCCAGTTGAGACCGACCGCGAGTGCGAGTTGCGCGAACGGCGAGCTGTAGTCGAGCGCGCTCCAGCCATTCAGCAGCTGGTCAGGTGGGACCGCGCCCAGAAAGGCATATTGCAGGAGTACGTATATGACGGTGCAAATCAACACTGATCCCACCACGGCGATCGGCACCGTGCGCCCCGGGTTGTGTGCTTCACCGGCCATGTTCACCGGCGTCTGAAAGCCGTTAAAACTGAACACGATACCGCTGGTGGCAACCGCGGTCAGAATCGCCGCCCAGTTGGTGACATGCGCAGTGCCGTGAATACCGACGTGAAAGTTACCGGCATGATGCGCGGCAAATATCAGGCCGACGGCCGTGGCGGCAGGAATCACGAGTTTGAACACGGTAATGGCGGTGTTGGTGCGCGCGAACAGTTTCACGCTCCAGAAGTTGAGCAGGAAATAGAAAAGCACCAGAATTGCCGCCAGTATCAGACCGGGCGGGGTCAGTTCACCCGCATGGTAGAGTCCCTGGGCCCAGGCCCATTGCCACGACGCCATGTACTGCACGGAGGCTTCTGCTTCCACCGGAATCACTGAGGCCATGGAAATCCAGATCGCCCAGGCGGCGATGAAACCGACCAGCGAGCCGTGCGAATACAGACCATAGCGGACCATGCCGCCGGATTCCGGGAACATGGCGCCGAGTTCCGCATAGGTCAGGGCAATCGCGAGGATAATGGCCGCCCCGATGATCCAGGCGTAGATCGCGCCGGGACCGGAGAGGGTAGCGGCGCGCCAGGCGCCGAACAGCCAGCCGGAACCGATGATGGAGCCAATGCCGGTCATGGTGAGGGCGACGAGCCCGATATCCCGGCGGATGGAAGAATTCTGGGTAGACATGCTGGATTCCTGCGGTTGGATTGGCAGACGGGCACGCTGGATTGTAAATGACGGTCCGCATGATGGCAGTTTGTGGCCCGGATGTCAGCCGATGCGACATACGATCGGGTTTTGCCATGTGGAGAACGGGTTGACTGTGGAGGATGAAAACCATGCTGGATGAAGCCGTCGCTGCACCGCTGGTGCGCATGGTGCTGGAGAATGTGGTGCGGGAATATCCGAATCACGTCATGCACATGTTCAACGGCGATGCTGACGCGTTGCCGCCACGCACGATGCATCCGGCATTTTACGGAAGTTACGACTGGCATTCAGCGGTGCACAGTCACTGGATGCTGGTGCGGGTGTTGCGATTGTTTCCGCGGGGCGAATTTGCAGCGGACGCGATTGCGGTGCTGAACAGGCACCTTACGAATGCAAATATCGAACAGGAATGCCGTTACTTCGAAGCACCACACCGCACCACGTTTGAACGGCCCTACGGACTGGCATGGGTCCTGCAGCTGGCCGCGGAACTTGCAGAGTGGGACGTACCTGATACACAGCGGTGGCGAACCGCATTGCGGCCAATGGAACAGCTTGCCGCGCGGCGCATTGCCGACTGGTTACCAAAACTTGGACATCCGATCCGGGGCGGCGAGCACGCAAACAGTGCATTCTCCCTGGCGTTGGCTTTTGACTGGTCGCGGACTGTACAGGACGATTCAATTCGTGAATGTATTGCGGATAACAGCCGCCGTTTTTATGCTGCAGACCGTGAAGCGCCGTTAGCTTATGAGCCATCCGGCCATGATTTTCTGTCACCGTCGCTCGCGGAAGCCGATCTGATGCGTCGGATACTGCCACAACCGGAGTTCAGCGAGTGGCTCGGAGTTTTCATGCCGCAGCTGCCCGGCAACGGTGAAACAGCCTGGCTGCCCATC
>DASUXE010000255.1:0-2496 GCA_036378075.1 Gammaproteobacteria bacterium | reverse complement strand
CGCAATGAATACCAAAAAGATATTGATAGCTATAAAAAGGCCGACAACTGGAAGAGTGCTTCTGATAGCTCCAATGATCTGAAAGAAGAATATAAATCGGATATTGAAGAATTCGGTAAAGATGCAAATGAGTCTCAGCAGGCGTGGGCTAATCTAACCAACCTGACAATCAAGCTTGCAGAAGAACTGCACCCGGAAAATACTGAAGCGTGGTCGGCGAAAGTGATGATGACCATGATGAAGGCCAGAATCTCTGATATAAATAATAATCCGGTCTGCTCTAATGACTGCTGAGCAATCAATGGGGTCAGACTCTAATGATCGCAAAGCGGGGTAAGCGGGGCCGCACCCACGCCCCCGCGACACACATGAAATCCGTGAGCCGCTAGACTTCAGCCAGTTCAAATCCTACTGTGAGGCAGCCTGATGAAGACCGTCACCGTTTTTGGGGCCGCACTGTCGGGTCTGCTGATTCTTGCCGTGGCGATGGGTATCGGTCGCTTCGCGTTCACGCCACTTTTGCCGATGATGGAGAAGGATGCCGGCGTTTCGATTGCGCTGGGCGGCTGGCTCGCGGCGGCAAACTATGCGGGCTACCTGCTGGGTGCGATCTCGGCGATTCGGCTGCGTTTCCCGCCGGTACGCATCATCATTTTTTCGCTTGCTGCCATCGCGTTGTTTACCGCGGGCATGGGTTATACCGATCAACCCGCGCTGTGGTTGTTGTTCCGCGGACTCGCTGGTGTGGCGAGCGCCTGGGCGCTGGTATTCGCGTCGTCATGGAAACTGCAACGGCTCGCCGCCGCGCAGGCGTCGCATCTGAATGGGGTGGTGTTCGGCGGCGTGGGCGCCGGGATCATGCTGGCCGGTCTGTTGTGCATGGGCTTCCAGAGTCTGGACTGGTCGTCGGCCTTGTCGTGGCGTGCATTGGCTGTGGCTGCCTTATTAATGAGCGTGGTGGCGTTGCCGGCGCTGATCGACCATGCACCCGGTCCGCTCCCCGTGCCGAAGGGGAAAGATCATGCAGCGCCGCGGGGTATTGTCGCGCTGGTCATCATCTACGGCATCTTCGGTTTCGGCTATATCATCCCGGCCACCTTTCTGCCGGCGATGGCCAAGCACCTGGTTCCGAATCCCGCGATCTTCGGTTGGGCCTGGCCGGTGTTCGGCCTGGCCGCGTTGGTGTCCACGCTGGTTGCCGGGCGGCTGATCGCACGTTTCTCCAACCGCACCATGTGGGGCACCTCGCATCTCGTTATGGGGGTGGGAACGGTGTTGCCGGTGCTGGCGCCCAACATGGCCGGCATTCTGCTCGCGGCACTGTGCGTGGGCGGCACGTTCATGGTCGCGACGTCTGCGGGATTGCAGGAAGCGCGGCGCCTGGCACCCCATAACCCCGCTGCCTTGATGGCGAAACTGACGGTGGCGTTCGCCATCGGCCAGATCCTGGGGCCTGTCTGTGTGAGTCTGGCACCTCCCGGTGCGGCGAGCCTCGATTTCCTGCTGGCGATCTCTGCATTGCTGTTGATCGCGAGTGGGTTTTATCTGTTTTATATTCGCAGCGCAGATTGATTGCATGCTGGAAAACGCCGACACATTCTTAAAGTTTACAAAGGGTAGCGTCCCCTTTATCTCCTTTATGAAGCCGCCGAGTCCGTTCGAGGTGGGCGGCGCGAGAGCTGACCTCCAAGAGTTGTGGCGACTAGTTTGCTGTGCTATAAAAAAACCGGTCGGCCTCGAGTAATTGGTAAAAAAGTACCAAACTATATATAAGGGGGGCGGCGATTAGAGGGGCTCTCTTTTTGGGGATTTATCCGTGTCGGCATCGCCTTTATGGCACGGCTCTGTAACGTCTTCCGGAAGATGAGACATTCCGCCATTGTTTGCTTCTGCTTGTGGCCCCGCGAACGCTGCAAGTTACTTCTTTGATAAGGAATGTTGATAATGAAGAAAAACTTAATTCTTTTGTTTGTATTGGTTGGAGCATTACTGGGCGGTTGTGCAGTGGCTCCGCATGCGCCGGTAGCCCTTGGTTCTAATGCTCTCGTTTCCGAGAAGGGCACAGTCGGTGTGGCCATGACCGCCCTGCCGAAGGCGGACACCTCTTTTCCGGGTGCCGGTTGCCTTTTGTGCATGGCAGCAGCATCGGCGGCAAATTCCAGTTTGACCGCGTATACCAGGACGCTGCCTGAGGACGACATTTCGAATATCAAGCAGTCTGTGGTGGAATTGCTGCGCAGCGAAGGGATTCATGCAATTGTCCTTCCGGAAAATATCAATATCGACAAACTGAATAAATTTCCTACCGAAGGCCCGAACCTGGCCAAGAAAGACTTTCGTCCATTCAAGAAAAAGTATTCCATTGACAAACTGCTGGTGATCAACATCACGGAGCTGGGTTTCTTGAGGACCTATCAGGCGTACATACCATCTAGCGACCCGAAGGCTTACATGGAAGGCGCCGGCTTCCTCGTCAACCTGGATAACAATGCATAC
>DASUXE010000254.1:0-2407 GCA_036378075.1 Gammaproteobacteria bacterium | reverse complement strand
CAAGCTCTACGAACTGATCTGGAAACGCACCGTCGCATGTCAGATGGAACAGGCAGTATTCGATACCGTGAGCGCCGATTTGTCAGCCGGCAAAGGCCTGAGTTTCCGCGCCAACGGCTCGGTGCTGGTGGTGCCCGGCTTCATGGCGGTGTATCAGGAAGGCCGCGACGACAACGCCACCGAAGAAGACGAGGAGCGCATGCTGCCGGCCCTCAAGGAAGGCGAAAGCGTGACGCTCAAGGGTATCAAGAGCGAGCAGCACTTCACCGAGCCGCCACCGCGGTTCAGCGAAGCCAGCCTGGTGAAAGCGCTCGAGGAATATGGCATTGGCCGTCCCTCCACCTACGCCAGCATCATCTCCACGCTGCAACAGCGTGAATACGTGGAGATGGATCGCAAGCGCTTCAAACCCACCGACGTGGGCCGGGTGGTAAGCAAGTTCCTCACCGAACATTTCACCCAGTATGTCGACTACGACTTCACCGCGAAAATGGAAGACGAACTGGATGCGGTGTCGCGCGGCGAGAAAGAATGGGTGCCGGTGATGCATGAATTCTGGGACCCGTTCAAGAAACTCGTTGATCACAAGGAAGAAAGCGTCTCGCGCAAGGACGTGACTACGGAACAGATGGACGAAGCCTGCCCGAAATGCGGCAAGCCGCTTTCGATCCGTCTGGGCCGGCGCGGGCGTTTCATCGGCTGTACCGGCTATCCGGAATGCGATTACACCCGCAACACGGACGAGACCGCGGAGCAGGCCAGCCAGCCGGAGAAGATCGAAGGCCGGCAGTGTCCGCAATGCAATTCCGATCTCATCATCCGGCGCGGCCGCTACGGCAAATTCATCGGCTGCTCCGGTTATCCGAAATGCAAATACATCGAGCCGCTGGAAAAGCCCGAAGACACCGGCGTCGAATGTCCGGAATGCCATCAGGCCACCATGCTCAAGCGCAAATCGCGTTACGGCAAGATCTTCTATTCCTGCGCGCGCTATCCGGATTGCAAATACGCAGTCTGGAACCTGCCGCTGGCACAACCGTGTCCGAAGTGTGCCTGGCCGATCCTGACGGTGAAAACCACCAAACGCAAAGGCACCGAGCGCGTCTGTCCGCGCAAGGAATGCGGCTTCGCCGAACCGGCACCCGAACTGGCGCCACCGGCTGAGGCGGAAGCCAGCGCTTCCTGACGCGACGACGTGTCCGCCCTGCATTGGCCGTTGCGTCACGCGCGTGACACCGTCTGGGCAGGCGGTGTCATCGCCTATCCCACCGAAGCGGTTTTCGGTCTGGGCTGCGATCCGCTGGCCCGCTCTGCAATCGAGCGCATTCTCGCCATCAAGTCGCGTGATGCCGGCATGGGCTTCATCCTGATTGCCTCGCATATCGAGCAGCTGGTGCCATTCCTGGCGCCGCTGCACGCATCCCTGCGCGCACAACTGGAGGCCAGCTGGCCTGGTCCCGTTACGTGGGTCGTGCCGGCGGCGGCAGCGGTACCCGCCTGGATCACCGGCGGACGCGACACACTCGCGGTACGCGTGACCGCGCATCCGCTGGCACGCGCCTTGTGCGAAGCAACCGGCATGGCCTTGATCTCGACCAGCGCCAACCTCAGCGGGCATGCACCGGCGCGCTCCGCGCTGCAGGTGCGGGCGCGACTGGGAGAGGAGCTGGATTACATTCTTCCCGGCCAGACCGGTCCACAGCGCAAACCGACCGAAATCCGGGATGCACGCAGCGGCAAGATCTTACGGGCGGGTTGAATCATGGACGCTCCCGACACTCAACGCGTCGAAACTTGGCTGCGCGACCTGCAGGACCGCATCAGCACGGCGCTGGAATCTCTCGACGGCAAGGCTGCGTTCCGGCGCGACAGCTGGACACGCGCCGAAGGCGGCGGCGGTGAAAGCCGCGTCTTGCGTCACGGCGGTGTGTTCGAACAGGCCGGCATCAATTTCTCACTGGTCAACGGCAAAACCCTGCCGCCCTCCGCCACCGCACACCGTCCGGAACTGGCCGGCCGCAGCTGGCAGGCCATGGGCGTATCGATGGTGCTGCATCCCTGGAATCCCTACGTGCCGACCACGCATATGAATGTACGGTTTTTCGCCGCACCCAAACCGGGCGCGGAAACAGTGTGGTGGTTCGGCGGCGGTTTTGATCTCACACCGTATTACGGTTTCGAGGACGATGCGCGTCACTGGCACCGGACCGCGCGCGCTGCGTGCGAACCATTCGGTAACGATGTCTATCCCCGTTACAAGCAATGGTGCGACGAATATTTCTTTTTGAAACACCGCGACGAGACGCGCGGCATCGGTGGTCTGTTCTTCGACGATCTGAACGAATGGGAATTCGAAAAATGCTTTGCTTTCACGCAAAGTGTGGGCGAGCACTTCCTGCCAGCATAT
>DASUXE010000253.1:0-2461 GCA_036378075.1 Gammaproteobacteria bacterium | reverse complement strand
ACCTGGGTCTTGTACATGAGCCGCCGGAACGCGGTACTGTGGATGATCCGGTCTCGGTCGCGCTGGTATTCGGTGCGGTAGTCGGGCGAGGGCTCGGGGTAACGGCGACCGCGGGAATTGCCGTCCTGCGCCGCCCACGGTGCGAGCCTGTTGACAGCTGGTCTGTTCACGTGTGGTTCACAGGGGCTTGCCCGCCAGGGTATCGGTCAGGGCGGCTGGATCAAAATCGCTGCTGACCACGGCCTTGCCGATGCCATGCGGCAAGACCAGGCGCAAGCGGCCGTTACGGACTTTCTTGTCACGCTGCATGTGCTGCATGAACGCTTCTGGAGTGAGCGCATCCGGCGCCTTGACCGGCAGTCCGGCGCGTTCCAGCAGGCGACTGATGCGGCGGTATTCGGCGGCAGTCAGCCACCCCATCCGGGCCGAGACCGCGGCGGCCAGCATCATTCCGGCTGCGACCGCTTCGCCGTGCAGCCATTCGCCGTAGCCCATGCCGACCTCGATGGCATGTCCGAAGGTATGACCGAGGTTCAGCAATTCCCGCGGGCCACTCTCGCGCTCATCGGCCACCACCACGGCAGCCTTGATCTCGCAGGAGCGATATACCGCGGCGTTCAGAATGTCGTTATCACGGGCAAGCAGCGCCTGGATATTGGTTTCCAGCCACAGGAAGAAATCCGCGTCGGCCATGATGCCGTATTTGATGCATTCTGCGAGTCCGGCGCTGAAGTTCCGGGCATCGACGCTGGCCAGGGTGCCGGTATCGGCGATCACTGCCTGGGGCTGATGGAAGGCACCGATCATGTTCTTGCCATAACGGTGATTGATGGCGGTCTTGCCGCCGACCGAGGAATCAACCTGTGCCAGGAGCGTGGTTGGAACTTGCAGATAGGGAATGCCACGCTGATAGCAGGCGGCTGCAAAGCCGGTGAGATCGCCCACCACACCGCCACCCAAAGCGATGAGCGTGCTATCCCGGCCCAGTTCATTCTTGAGCAGGAAGGTGAAGATGCGGTCAAGTGTTTGCCAGTGTTTGTTCTGTTCGCCATTGGGCAACGTGATGCTGTGCGGCTTGAAATCTGCCAGCGTGCGCTGCAGACGTTGCAGATAAAGCGGGGCGACCTTGTCATCCGTGACAATACAAACCGGGCCCCGCTGGCAATAGGGGTCGAACAGATCCCGCTGTTCAAGTATCTGGTTTCCGATATGGATCGGGTAGCTGCGTGATCCCAGGTTGACAGTAAGCGACTTCATGGCCATCAGACAGGATGCGGGGCCGGCGCCGCGCTGTGTTCCAGTTCGCGTGCGATCTGCCTCGCCAGGGCGCGCACGTGGCCGTGACCGGTGTCCACAGTCAGCTGCGCCAGTGCGGTGTAGAACGGTTCGCGGGCGGCAAACAGTTCGCGCAAACGGGCCGCGTGGTCCTGATCGGTGGCGAGCAGGGGGCGGTTCTGGTTGCGGGCGGTGCGGGCACCAAGAGCTTCAGGCGATGCTTTGAGGTAGATCACGAAGCCCCGCCTGGCCAGATGCTCGCGATTGACCGGATCGAGAATCGCACCACCGCCGGTGGCGAGCACGATATAGTCGCGCTGGGTGAGTTCCGCGATCATTTCGCATTCGCGGCGGCGGAAACCGGCTTCGCCTTCCTTTTCGAATATCAGCGGGATATCGACGCCGGTACGGCGTTCGATTTCGCGATCCGTATCCAGGAAATCACGCTTCAGCAGCTGCGCCAGTTCTCTACCAATGGCGCTCTTGCCGGCGCCCATGGGTCCGATAAGGAATATTCGAGCGTGCTGCATTCATGCTCGATTACGGGATATTGATGGACACTACCTGACTATCGGTAACTGTTCCACCAGGGGTCTTTGCTTCGAGATAAAAACTGCCTCCGGACGGTGTTCCGGCGGTGGTTTTGAGGACTGCAACACTTATGCCGGGATCAACCCCGCCGCAACCCACATTCCCCACGGTATAACTGCTCGGGGTCATGGTGGCGCTGGCATTAGTGAGATTGCTGGACACGAGCGTGATCGTGGTGCCTTTGGGCAAGGTGTTGCCAAAGACATCAGAAATACTGTAATTGACGTTGGTTGGCGATGCGGTGACGGATGTTGTGGAAGCTGTCATGATTGCATCGCTGCCGGCCATGACGAGACAAATAAAACCACCGACGGCCGTCTGGCTATTGCCGCAGCGCGACGTATCCTGGCAATTTACACCATCCCATTTTCCGTTTGCAGGTGTGTATACGCCATCCTGATTGAAATCGAAATAATTGTCACCGGATTGATAACTGCTGGACGCACCGGCAAATATCTCTCCCTGATCCGTGAATGTGTCACCGGCATCGAACACACCGTCGCCATTAATGTCGTTAAAGCCTTCTTCACCAGGGGCGGCATAAACCAAAATGTAGGTTTGACCATCAGCGGGGCGCGGATTCTGACTGGTCCAG
>DASUXE010000252.1:0-2252 GCA_036378075.1 Gammaproteobacteria bacterium | reverse complement strand
AATCACAAACGGCAACACGATGGCCGTCACGATCAGCAAGCCGATAACAACCGCAACACTGATGCCGATGATCTTGAGCGGCTTCCTGCCCGGTTTGCCATTTTTTGCGGGCGCGGCCGGCTTACCCGTGCGGGTTGTTTTGGTTGTTTTTGCTGGTTTGTTGGGCGTACTCGGCATACTGGATACCTGATTGAATATGTGTGAGGTGGGTCCGCGTTGCGGGCCCGGATCAACGCCATTCCGAGGGGATTATAGAGCGAACCGCGCCATGAACCATAAATGGCCCGGATTCAGGGACGGCGGTGGCCGGAAAGTAAGGTGGGGCTGGAGCGGGTGATGGGCGAAGCCAGTGCTTTTTGTCGAAATGCCGGTGGCATTTCGATCCGGCGAAGCGCCCGCACACGGCAGATTTAAGCTCTTGCAAAATCTGCACTTCCACCATCCATGGCGGTCGGATATTCGGGCTGGTCAGCGCGCCAGGGACGGCTCCGGCGACATGCGAATCAAATCTGGAGCGGGTGATGGGAATCGAACCCACGTTAGCAGCTTGGGAAGCTGCAGTTCTACCATTGAACTACACCCGCGCAGGCTTGCCATTCTAGCGGGGCCGGGGTAACTGTCAAACGGATTTGGGCGCTGCGCGTCAGGCTGCGGTAAAATGCCGGTCCGCCCTGCTCGACCTGCTGGTAAACGCAATGCAAATCCTGCTCAACGGCACCCCAACCCCTGTCGCTGACGGGCTCACCGCTGGCGAGCTGGTCCGGCAGTTGGAGATGGCCGGCAAACGCATCGCCGTGGAGGTGAACGGCGAAATCGTGCCCCGCAGCCGGCACACCGAGTTCCGTTTGAATCCGCACGACAAAGTCGAGATCGTGCACGCCATCGGCGGGGGGTGAGACATTGAAAAACACCCGGTGGGTGTTTCTCAATGTCGAACGATGTGCAAGGACGCACAAGTGCCACGAGAGGCAGGATGCCGGGAGTGGCCGCGGAGGCAGGCAGATTTTTGCTCCTGCAAAATCTGCACTTCCGCCATCCATGGCGGTCGGAGTCGAGCTGGGCTCGCCGGATACGGCGAGCAACACAAGACATGGATGTCTTGCCCTGCATACTGCAAGATTTTGTTAATCAAGCATTTCCAATCCTGAGTAATTATTGGGTTTAATCATGAGCACCGTAATCAAGCCAAGCGGCGTTGCAACCGATGACATGTTCAGCATTGCCGGCAAGACCTACCGTTCACGACTGCTGATCGGCACCGGCAAATACCGGGATCTGGATGAGACCCGCCGCGCAGTGGAAGCCAGCGGCGTAGAAATTGTGACCGTTGCGATCCGACGCACCAACATCGGACAGCACAAGGACGAACCGAATCTGCTGGATGTGCTGCCGCCTGACAAATACACGATCCTGCCCAACACCGCCGGTTGCTACAACGCGGAAGAAGCTGTGCGTACCTGCCGTCTGGGACGCGAATTGCTCGACGGCCACCCGCTGGTGAAACTCGAAGTGCTCGGCGATCAGCAAACACTGTACCCGGACGTCACCGAAACTCTCAAGGCGGCGGAGATACTGGTGAAAGACGGTTTCGAAGTCATGGTGTACACGACCGACGACCCATTGGTCGCGAAACGGCTTGAAGAACTCGGTTGCGTCGCCGTCATGCCGCTGGGTGCGCCGATCGGCTCCGGTCTCGGTATTCGCAATCCCTACAACATCGTCACCATCGTCGAAAATGCGAAGGTTCCTGTTCTGGTCGACGCGGGCGTGGGCAGCGCTTCGGATGCGGCAATCGCCATGGAACTGGGTTGCGACGGTGTGCTGATGAATACCGCCATCGCACAGGCAAAAAATCCGCTGCTGATGGCGTCAGCGATGAAGAAAGCCGTCGAGGCGGGACGTGAGTCATATCTTGCCGGACGAATTCCACGCAAACGATTTGCGTCGGCGTCATCACCCATCGAAGGACTGTTTTTCTGATCATCCCGGCCGCGCCCTCGACACCCCGCCGCATCCGCAGCTTCGTGCGTCGCGAAGGCCGCCTGACACCGGCGCAATCGCGCGCGCTCGACGAATTGATGCCGCGCTACGGCTTGCAGCCGGGTGACGGACAGTTCGACTTTCCACGCATCTTCGGCCGTGATGCACAGCGTACGCTGGAAATCGGCTGCGGCAACGGCGACACGCTGGCCGCACTGGCACGCCTGCATCCGAATCAGGATTTCATCGGCATCGAAGTACACCGGCCCGGC
>DASUXE010000251.1:0-2413 GCA_036378075.1 Gammaproteobacteria bacterium | reverse complement strand
GCGCAACGGGGCCGCCGCCACTTCGCCGGCGTCCTGCAGGCCCTGAAAGTCCGGTGTCTCTTCCAGCTTCAAACGCAGATACAAGCCGATCATACCCAAGGGGCCCGCGCACAGAAACGGGATCCGCCAACCCCATGCGTTCATCGTTTCGGAGGGCAGCGCGAACGTCACCAGCGTTACCAGCGCGGCGCCCAGTGAAAACCCGCCTAGGGTGCCGAACTCGAGCCAGCTGCACAGATAACCACGGTGTTTGTCGGGTGCGTATTCCGCCATGAAGGTTGCCGCACCGCCATATTCGCCGCCGGTGGAAAAGCCCTGCACCAGCCGTGCAAGCATCAGCAAGATCGGCGCCCAGATTCCGATCTGCGCATACCCGGGCAGCACACCGATCATGAAGGTCGAAGCCGCCATCAGAATAATGGTGACAGCCAGCACCCGCTGCCTGCCGATACGATCGCCGAGTGGACCGAAAAACACGCCGCCGAACGGGCGGATCACAAATGCGACAGCAAAACCGCCGAACGCGGACAACAATTCCGTGGTTGGATTATGCGAGGGAAAAAAGACGTGGCCGATGGTGACGGCGAGATAGCCGTAAACCCCGAAATCGAACCACTCCATGCAATTGCCGAGCGCGGCGGCGGCAATGGCGCGTCGCAGCGTTGCCTTCTCGATGACTAATGGAGCCTGTGCTGAGGTTAACTTAGTCAAAACCCTCGATTGCCCTTTCCACGAAACACCTGATTGGGCATCGCAGCTGAAATTGACGAGTCCGATTCAGGGTAACAACTCGACTGCGGCCTGTCCAATCAGGCCTGTCGCCGGGATGCCTGATTTGACCCGCGGGCGGGACCGCTTGCGATAGCGCCCCAAGTAATCAACAATCTGCGCTTAGTTCGCCATGGATCAACCATGTCACCCGAATCAGACCGCCTGGCGCAGGAAATTCTGCGCGCCCTGAGACGCATCACGCGGAGCATGGACATTTCCAGCCGTGCGCTCATGAGTTCGCGTGGACTGAGCATCCCCCAGCTTCTCTGCCTGCAGCATTTGCGGGAATTCGGGCCGCTTACCAGCGGGACGCTGGCGAAAGCCATGTCCCTGAGCCCCCCTACTATCACCGGCATTCTCGATCGTCTGGAACTGCGCGGGCTGATCAATCGCGAGCGACGCCCGGAAGACAAGCGACGGGTATTGGTGGCTCTCACAGCCGCGGGTCACGATCTCGCCAACGCCGCACCCTCGTCCCTGGAAAAACAATTGGGCCGCGCGCTGCGGCATCTGTCGCCGACCGAACGCAGCGCGATCCACGATGCCATCGTTCAACTGGAGCGCATGACCGGCGGGGGCGATGACGATTCCAATAATCATTCACCGGACAATTCCTGACACCAGACGGGGCTGATTCATGACTGTTCCACTGATCATCAATCCTGCTGCCGGGCGCGGTGCCGGCACCCGGCTGGAACGCGACATCCGGGCAGAGCTTGCCTCACACCACGTCGAGGTCGAGGTAATGTACAGCAAGGGGCCGGGGGACGTGACGAGGTGCGTAATGCAAGCGCTCGCCAGCCGTCCCGAACAAGTGCTGGTTGCCGGCGGCGACGGCACTGTGCATGAAGCGGTGAACGGCTGGATGCGGGCCGGCGGCGGCGCGCCGTTGGGCGTGATTCCGGTCGGCACCGGCAATGATTTTGCCAAGATGCTGGCGCCGCATACCGACTGGCGGGAAGCTTGTGCCTGTATTGCACGCGGTGCGACGCGCACCATCGATGTGGCGCGTTGCAACGATTTTTATTTTGCCAACAGCATCGGGATCGGATTCGACGCCCAGGTGGCAATGGAAGCCAACCGCATGCAATGGCTGCACAGCAAGATTGTTTACGGTGTCGCGCTGATGAAAGTCCTGCTGCTGAAACACAACACGCCACCGGTACGCGTCAGCGCCGGCGAATTCGAGATTGAAACCGCGGTGACGCTCGTGGCCATCAACAACGGCCGGGTGGAAGGCGGCTCATTCGTGCTCGCGCCGCATGCCGAAATTGACGACGGACGGCTCGATGTGGTGATCGCGGCAGGCATGAGCCGGCTGGGAATACTGGCGCTGGTGCCACGGGTGTTAACCGGCACGCATCTCTCGCACCGCGCTGTGACCGCATTCAGCGCCACGCGCGTGGTGATTGAATCCGAAACCGGTCTGCCGGTGCACGCCGACGGCGAGATCCGTTACACGGACGCCACCCGCCTGGAAATCGAGATTCAGCCAAAACAACTGACTGTGATTGCCTGACTCAGCCGGGCTTGCGCAGCGAACCAAGATAGATTGCCGCCAGCGCCAGCATCGCGCCGCTTATTTCGATCATATCGAAACGGCGTCCGAAGAATGTACAATCCCAGATGAAGGCACACAAAG